>DATIPQ010000149.1 GCA_035471785.1 Acidobacteriota bacterium | reverse complement strand
GTAGCCGAATGAGTCGGCGGCGATCCCTTGGTGGCTGATTGCGAGAGGCGGTTGCCGTAGCGGTCGTAGCTGAACGAGAGACCCCAGTGCGGGCCCTGGGTTTCGGCCGTGGCCAGCCGGTAGAAACCGTCGTAGGCGTGGCTCTGAGTCCTGGAGGCGTCGTCGTGATCGGTGATTTCCATGATGCGCCCGTTGTTGGCCAGCCCCTCGTCGTAGTGATACTCCAAGTCTAGCAAAGCCCCGGGATCGACGCCGTCGCCGTGTTGAAGCGTCTTGAGCAGTCCCCCGCTTGTGTAGGAGCGGGTGGAAGTTGTGCCGTTGCCGTAGTCGATACCTGTCAGGGCGCCGGTGGCATGGTAGGCGAAGTTGTTGGCCAGCACGGCCGGATGGTCGGCGTCCACCCAGTCCGAGGTGACGGCCGTGATGCGTCCCATGCGGTCGTAGTCGGTAGAGATGCTCTTGCCGTTGGGCAGGGTGGAGGAGGTCATCATCCCAGCCAGGTTGTAGCTCATCTCGCGCTGGAAGATCGGTCGAAGACAGCACCAGCCCGGTTTCGAAGTCGTAGACCGTAGTCGCCGTATGCCCCAGCGGGTTGGTGGCCGAGGTCGGATAGGCGAAGTGGCTGGAGGCCGAGTTTACCGGCCCAGCGCATCGACCGTCTTGATGACGTTGCCCAGCGTGTCGTAATGGCGGTGGGATTCGATGAAGCGGTCTTCGTGGGCGAAGTAGACGGCCGTGGTGGTGAGATTGCGCTTCATCAGAAATATGTTGTAAATGTCGGTAAGGAAAGAAAAGTTGAGCCGCTATCGAAGCGAGAGGCGGGAGAGGGTCTGGGCCAGTTTTTGCAGGGAATCGAGGTTGTGGACGGGGAGGAAGTCGTGGACGTGGGGGAGGAGGGCTTGGGCGCCGCGGGTAAGGGGTTGGTATTGAGGACGGCCCAAGAGGGGATTGAGCCAGATGAAGCGGTGGCAGCTACGGGCCAGGCGGTCGGCTTCGCGAGAGAGGACTTCGGGGCGGCCACGATCCCATCCGTCGCTGATCAGCAGCACTACGGCGCCTTGGCCCAGCAGGCGCCGCGAGAAAGCGAAGTTGAAGGTGCGCAGGGCCTCTCCGATGCGGGTGCCGCCTCCCCAATCGCGCACCTGGTGGCCGACTTCGCGCAGGGCCCGGTCGACCGATTTGCGGCGCAGCGATAGAGTGATGCGGCTGAGGCGGGTGGCGAAGACGAAGGACTCGACCGGAGGCCCTCCGGCCGACTGCAGCACGTGCATGAAATGCAGCAGCAGGCGGGTGTAGCTTTCCATGCTTCCCGAGATGTCGCAGAGCAAGACCAGGCGCCGCGGCTTGAGCTTGGGCAGGCGGGTGGGGATTTGCAGCGGCTCTCCCAGGTAACGCAGGGACTGGCGCAGCAGGCGGCGCACGTCGAGGCGCCGTCCGCGCCCCGGACGCAGGCGGCGGGTGCGCCTGAGAAAGCGCTTGAAGTCGAGTCCGCCGAGGAGGCGGCGGGCCATTTCAAGTTCCTCCCCCGACATCTCGGCGAAGTCCTTGCGGCGCAGCACTTCCTGCTCGCTGGGCAGCGGCAGCAAGGCCAAGTGCTGCTCCTGGCGAGGACTCTCAGGGGTCTCGTCGGGCTGGTCCGGCTCTTCTCCCGCCGGCAGCATCTGAAGACGCTTCTCGGGACGCTCTTCGCCCAGCGAGCGCAGGTCGAGGCGCGTCCAGCGTTGGTCGTGAGCCCGCCAGAAATAGCGGAAGGCCTTGCGGAAGAGCGGACGGTGCCGCCGGCGCGAGATCATCAGCGCCTGCAGGGTGTTGAAAACGTCCTCCTTGCGTCCCAGGTGGACGTATTGCAGGGCTTGGGCGGCTTCCTGAACGGTTTCGGGCGAGACCTCGATTCCCAGAGCGCGGCAGGTGCGGGAAAAGAGGGTGAGGTTATGGAGCAGGTGTCCTCCCCGGTAGGGCGCTTGGGGATCTAGAAACTGGCTTTGGCGCTCTTTCGGCATTTGGCGGTCACTGCATTTTTTCCCTGCCGTGAGCAGGGGACGGCTATAATCGAAGAGGTTCCGGGGTTTCAGGACAAAAGAAATGTCGCTGCTTCGAGACTGGGCTGTGCGAACGCAAGCATTTCGTATGATCCGCCCGGCTGCGGG
>DATIPQ010000148.1 GCA_035471785.1 Acidobacteriota bacterium | reverse complement strand
TTACGGATTCGCCCAGGCCTTCACCACCTACGGGGTGATCGGCGTCAAGGTGTGGATCTACAAAGGCGATATTTATGAACCCGAGCAGACGCTGGAACGCCGGCGTCCTCAGCGCGGAGGCGGCAACTAGAAAGCAAGCGGCCAGCAAAGGGAAGCTGCCGCATAAGGGTTTAGGAGCAAAAAGCCATGTTGATGCCCAAGAAAGTCAAGTACCGCAAGCGGATGAAGGGGCGCACCAAGGGCAAGGCCCTGCGCGGTTCCAAGGTGGACTTCGGCGAATTCGGACTCAAGGCCATGGAGCCGGGACGGATTTCCGAACGCCAGATCGAAGCCGCCCGTGTGGCCATGACGCGCCACGCCAAGCGCTCGGGCAAGATCTGGATCCGCATCTTCCCCGACACGCCCGTCACCCGCAAGCCGGCTGAAGTCCGCATGGGCAAGGGCAAGGGCGCTCCCGAAGGCTGGGTGGCCGTCATCAAGCCGGGACGCATCCTCTACGAGATCGAGGGCCTGCCCGAAGACACGGCCCGCGAAGCCATGCGCCTGGCGGCTCAGAAGCTGCCCGTCAAGACCAAGTTCGTGCACCGATTCGAATAGGAAACGGTTGAAATGAAAGCTCAACGATTTCGCGACATGAGGATCGAAGACCTGAAGGCCGAGAGCAGCGATCTCGCCGAACAGCTCTTCAAGCTGCGCCTGCAGAAGGCCACCGGGCAGTTGGAGAACGTCTCCAAGCTGCGCGAGGTGCGCCGCGATCTGGCGCGCTGCAAGACGATTCTGAACGAGAAACTGAAAGAAGAGGCCGCCGCCCAATAGGCGCCCAGCCGCGAGGTTTCGATGCAAGAGGAACAGACTCAGAAGCGACGCGCCGTCAAGGTCGGACGCGTGGTTTCCAACAAGATGGACAAGTCAGTGATGGTGGCCGTGGACCGGCTCGTCAAGCACGAGCTCTACAAGAAAACGGTCCGCCGCACCAGCAAGTTCATGGCCCACGACGAAAACAACGAATGCTTCATCGGAGACAAGGTCCGCATCCAGGAAACCCGTCCCCTGAGCAAGCGCAAGCGCTGGATCGTACAAGAAGTGCTTGAAAAGGCCAAGCGCTAGCAACAAGGAGATCGTCATCATGATTCAGATGCAGACCAAGCTGAATGTGGCCGACAATTCCGGGGCCCGCAAGATCGCCTGCATCCGGCCGATGGGCGGTGACACCGGCCGCGGAGCCGGTTTGGGCGACATCATCAAGGCCTCGGTCAAGGAAGCTTCCCCGGACGGCAACGTCAAGAAGGGCGAAGTGGTGGAAGCCGTCATCGTGCGCGTGAAGAAGGAAGTCCGCCGCCGCGACGGCACCTACATCCGCTTTGACGAAAACGCCGCCGTACTGGTCAACAAGGCCCGCGAGCCCATCGGCACCCGCGTCTTCGGACCGGTGGCCCGCGAACTGAGAGAAAAGCAATTCATGAAGATCGTCTCCCTGGCGCCGGAGATGCTCTAGCAAGCAAGGAGCGAAGACGCACATGCTTCACGTCAAGAAAAACGACACCGTTTTGGTGACCACGGGCAAGGACCGCGGCCGCACCGGCAAGGTGCTGCGCGTCTACCCGCAGAAGCAGAGGGCCATCGTGGAGGGCCTCAACATGATCAAGCGCCACACCCGGCCCAATCCCCAGCGCAACATCAAAGGGGGAGTGGTGGAACGGGAAGCGCCCCTTCACCTTTCCAACCTGCGGGTGGTCAATCCGCAGACGGGAGAGCCGGCCCGCATCGGCTACGAACTGCTGAGCGACGGCCAGAAAGTTCGTGTCGACAAGAAAACCGGAGAAACGTTGGATTAGCAACATGGCTAGACTGCAACAACTGTACAAAGAGCAAGTGGTGCCCGCCCTCGAGAAGGAGTTCGGCTACACCAACCCCATGACGGTCCCCAAGCTGACCAAGATCGTGGTCAACATGGGCGTGGGGGAAGCCATCCAGAACGCCAAGGTGCTGGACGAGGCGTCCGACGACTTGATGGCCATCACGGGCCAAAAGCCCATCATCAAGCGGGCCAAGAAGTCGATCGCCGCCTTCCGCCTGCGCGAGGGCATGCCCATCGGACTCAAGGTCACCCTGCGCCGGGCCCGCATGTGGGAGTTCCTGGACCGTCTTTTGAGCATCGGACTGCCCCGTGTGCGCGACTTCCGCGGCGTTTCGCCCAACGCCTTCGACGGGCGCGGAAACTACACCCTGGGACTGACCGACCAGGTCATCTTCGCCGAGATCGACCTGGCCAAGACGCCCGAGCTGCGGGGCATGAACGTCACCATCGTGACCACCGCCGAAACCGATCAGGAGGCGCGTTTCCTGCTCGCCCAGCTGGGAATGCCCTTCGCCAAGAGAGAGCGGCGCCGGCAAGCCGCCGCCGTGTAGGCAAGGCCAAGAGGAAACAAGAATTCAATGGCTAAGAAATCACTGATAGCGAAACAGCGGAAAAAGCCCAAGTTCAAGGTCCGCCGGTACAACCGGTGCCAGCGCTGCGGACGGGCGCGGGGTTACCTGCGGCGGTTCGAGCTGTGCCGGATCTGCTTCCGGGAACTGGCCCTCAATGGAGAAGTTCCGGGGGTCACCAAGGCCAGTTGGTAACTGTCCGCTGCTTGCAAGGAGCCAGATAAGATGTCGATGACAGACCCCATTGCGGACCTGCTGACGCGCATCCGCAACGCTCAGATGGCGACCCATGATTCGGTTTACATTCCCTACTCCAAGATCAAGCACGCCATCGCTCAGATCCTGGAGGAGGAAGGCTACATCCTGGGCCACAGCATGACCGAACGGGACGGCCACCAGGGCATCAACCTCGCTTTGAAATATCTCTCCGACCGCACGCCGGCCATGCGCAAACTGCGCCGCATCAGCAAGCCGGGACGGAGAGTTTACGTGAAGCGCGACCGCATTCCCAGCTCCCAGGGCGGACTGGGCATCGTCATCCTCTCCACTTCTCAGGGGCTGATGACCGACAAGACGGCGCGCCAGGAGAAGATGGGCGGAGAACTGCTCTGCGAGATCTACTAGCGAGCAGCCTCATACCGCCGAGAGCAATCGGGCCTTCACCGCGGTCACCGAAACTTGACTCGTGGGTGAACTTGCTGGCCGCCTGGTGGCCCTAGTCAGAGAGGAAAGTGAAGCATGTCACGCATCGGAAAAATGCCCATTGAGATTCCTTCCGGAGTGAAGGTGTCGGTCGAGGACGGCAGCCTTCGGGTGGAAGGCCCCAAAGGCAAGCTGAATTCGCCTCTGCCCCCGGGCATCGAGGCCGAGATCGGAAACAGCGAAGTGGTTCTCAAGCGTTCCGGCGACAGCCGCAGCGAGCGCGCCCAGCACGGATTGGCGCGGGCGCTGCTGGCCAACTCGGTGCTGGGAGTCACGCAGGGCTTCGAGAAGCGTCTGGACGTTGTGGGCGTGGGCTACCGCGCCGAGGTCAAGGGTCAATGGCTCAACCTGACGCTGGGATATTCTCATCCCGTCCAGGTGCCCATTCCCGAGGACTTCGAGGTCGACGTCGACCGCGACACCAAGAAGCCCATCAACCAGTACGTGGCAACCCTGGTCATCAAGGGACCCGACAAGGCCGCCGTGGGGCAGTACGCCGCCGACCTGCGGGCCTTGCGCAAGCCCGACGTCTACAAGGGCAAGGGCATCCGCTACGAGAACGAGCACATCAAGCTGAAGGTGGGCAAGAAGGGCGCCTGAGGCGGGCGTGTTGAGGCAAGCAGCCATGAGTAAGTTTAAATCTAGAAATCATCGAAGAAAGCAGAAGCAAAAGAGAATCCGCAACCGCATCGCCGGCACGGCGGAACGTCCTCGTCTGTGCATCTTCCGCAGTCTCAAGCACACCTACGTGCAGATTGTGGACGACGAGCAGGGGCGTACCCTGGCTTCGGCCTCCACCCTGAGCAAGGACCGCGGCGCCGACATCGAGTCGGCCAGGGAAGTGGGGCGCACGATTGCCCAGAAGGCCAAGAAAGAGGGCATCGAGAACGTGGTCTTCGACCGTTCCGGATATGTTTACCGAGGCCGCGTCCGCGCGCTGGCCGATGCGGCTCGCGAAGCCGGATTGAAATTTTAGGAGCAGGCATGGCGAGAGTCGAAAGTGGTGAAGTTGAATTTGTCGATCACGTGGTCTTCATCAACCGCGTGACCAAAGTGGTCAAGGGCGGCAAGAATTTGAGCTTTTCGGCCCTGGTCGTGGTGGGTGACCAGCAAGGTCAGGTGGGCTTCGGTCTGGGCAAGGCCAAGGAAGTCCCCGCCGCCATCCGCAAGGGCATCGAAAAGGCCAAGAAGTCGCTGGTACGCGTTCCCACCAAGGGCACCACCGTGCCTCACGAGATCGTGGGCAAGTTCGGGGCCGGACGCGTGCTCATCAAGCCGGCTCCTGAAGGAACGGGCGTGATCGCCGGCGGGGCCGTGCGTGCCGTCATGGAATCGGCGGGCATCCGCGACGTGGTCACCAAGTCGCTGGGTTCGCCCAACCCGCTCAACGTGGTGCGGGCCGTCTTCACCGGCCTCACCAACCTGCGCGATGCCAAGAACGTGGCCCGCATCCGCGGCAAGGCTGTCGAGGAACTGTAAATGGCCAAGAAGAAGAAAACCGATACGCTCAAGATCAAGTACGTGAGGAGTGCCATCGGACGGCCCCAGAAGCAGAAAGACACCGTCCGGGGACTCGGATTCCGTAAGCTCTACCAGGTCGTGGAATGTCCCGACACCCCTGAAATGCGTGGGATGGTGGCCAAGATTCCGCACCTGGTTCAGATCGTGGGAGAGGAATCGTGACTTTGGAACTGCACAACCTGAAACGACCCAAGGACGCCAACAAGAAGCGCAAGCGCATCGGCCGCGGCCCCGGATCGGGCCACGGCAAGACGTCCGGACGCGGGCACAAAGGACAGAAGTCGCGCACCGGCTATTCCCGCCGGGACGGCTTCGAGGGCGGCCAGATGCCGCTCTACCGGCGACTTCCCAAGCGCGGATTCACCAACATCTTCGCCAAGAAGTGGGCCGTCCTCAACGTCTCCGATCTGGAAGAACGCTTCCAGGATGGGGAGGAAGTGTCTCCCGAGGTGCTCAAAGAGCGCCGCATCGTACGCAAACTGGGCGACGGTCTGCGCATTCTGGGCAATGGCGAACTGAGCAAGAAGCTCACCGTCAAGGCCCATCACTTCAGCGCCGCCGCCAGGGAAAAGATTGAGAAGGCCGGAGGAACGGTCGAGGAATTGAGCTGATGGCCGACGTAAACAGTCTCGCGAACAGCGTCAGAAACATCGTCAGCATCCCCGATCTGCGCAAGCGGATCTTTTTCATGCTGGCCCTGCTGGCGGTCTACCGGGTGGGAAGCTGGATCCCCACCCCGGGCGTCGACTCCACCGCCTTGCAGGCCTTCTTCCAGCAGCAGGCCGGAACCGTGTTCGGGTTCCTGGACATCTTCTCGGGCGGAAACCTGAGCCGCCTGTCCATCTTCTCGCTGGGCATCATGCCCTACATCACGGCCTCCATCATCCTGCAGTTGCTGACGGTGGTCTGGCCCTACCTGGAGCGCCTCTCCAAGGAGGGCGAACTGGGACGCAAGAAGATCACCCAGTACACGCGCTATCTGACCGTGGCTCTCTGTATCTTCCAGAGCTTCGCCACCGCCTTCGCTCTGGAGAATTCGGGGGCGACGCCCCCCATTGTGCCCGTCCCGGGCTGGGGCTTCCGCCTGCTCACGGTGCTCACCCTGACCACCGGAACCACCTTCGTCATGTGGCTGGGCGAACAGATCTCCGAGCGCGGCATCGGCAACGGCATCTCGCTCATCATCTTCGCCGGAATCGTGGTCAACCTGCCCTCGGCCGCTCAGAGCCTGTGGGTGGGATGGCAGGCCGGCGACTTCACCGTCTTCACCCTGCTGGCCCTGCTCATATTGATGGTGGCGGTGGTGGCCGCCATCGTCTTCGTGGAAAGGGGACAGCGGCGCATTCCCATTCAATACGCCAAGCGCATGATGGGACGCCGCATGTACGGCGGACAGAGCTCCCACCTGCCCCTCAAGGTCAACTCGGGCGGCGTCATCCCGGTCATCTTCGCGGCCTCCATCGTGGCCATGCCCTCCACCCTGGCGCTGGGATTCCAGGGAGAGGGCTTCTTGGCCAACATGCTGACGGGACTGGCTTACCACCTGGGGCAGGGCATGCCCGTTTACAACCTGGTCTACATCACGTCCATCATCTTTTTCTGCTTCTTCTACGTCAGCATCATCTTCAACCCCGATGAGGTGGCCGAGAACATCCGAAAGTACGGCGGTTTCATTCCCGGAATCCGCCCCGGCAAGCGGACTTCCGACTTCATCGACAAGACCCTCAGCCGTCTCACCGCGGCCGGGTCGGTCTACCTGGTGCTGGTGTGCCTGTTGCCCGAGTTTCTCATCACCGGATTCAAGGTGCAGCCCATTCCCTGGATCGGTCCCGCGCTCGACAACTGGCTCAACAGCAACAACCTCAGCATCGTCACCGAGGGGCTGGGCGTCTCCTTCTACTTCGGAGGGACCTCGCTGCTCATCGTGGTGGGCGTGGCCATGGACACCGTGCAGCAGATCGAATCGCAGTTGATCATGCGCCACTATGACGGCTTCCTCAAGAAAGGACGCCTGCGCGGACGCCGCTAGGGTCCGAAGGAGCAGGGAGCAAGCTCATGAGTTTTGGAAACGTGGTCATTTTGCTGGGCCCGCCGGGAGCGGGCAAGGGCACCCAGGCCAAGCGCCTGGCCGCCTCCACCGGATTCCTGCACGTCTCCACCGGAGACCTGCTGCGGGAAGCGGTGCGCAATGAGACCGAATTGGGACTCAAGTCCAAGGCCATCATGGAGCGGGGCGAACTGGTCCCCGATGAACTGGTGTCGGAACTGGTGCGCGAGAAGTTTCAGTCGGGAAGCCCGGAGCAAGGAATCATCCTCGACGGCTATCCGCGCAACAAGGCGCAAGCCGAGTTCCTGGACGGCATCCTGGGCCGGGCCGCCCTGCTGACCGTCAATATCACCATCGACGACGAAGAGGTGGTCAAGCGCATTTCAGGACGCCGCGTGGCCCCTGAAAGCGGGCGGGTCTACAACATCTACTACTCGCCTTCCGCCAAGGGACAGTATTGCCAGGAGAGCGGCGAAAAGCTGATCCAGCGACAGGACGACCGCGAAGAGGTGGTGCGCAACCGCCTGCGGATCTATCGCCGCGAGACTCAGCCGCTGATTGACTACTACCGGGACCGCGGCCGTTTCCACGAGGTGGACGGAAGCCGTTCCATCGAGGACGTGGCCCAGGAGGTCGGCCGTGTGGTCGAGCGCGGGCTGGGCCAGGAACAGCCATGATTGTGTGCAAGGGCCGCTCAGAACTGGAGGCGATGCGCGAGGCCAACCTGGTGGTGGCTCAAGTGCTCGACAAGATGGGCCAGATGATTGCTCCCGGCCTGCAGACCCGTGAGCTTGACCGGGTGGCCGAAGAGCTCATCGTGAAAGCCGGCGGACGGCCTTCCTTCAAGGGCTACCGCGGCTTTCCGGCCAGCATTTGCGTGTCGGTCAACGACGAGATCGTGCACGGCATTCCGGGGCCCCGCACGCTCAAGGAAGGCGACATCGTCAGCGTCGACGTGGGCGTTCACCTGAAGGGATTTCACGGCGATTCGGCCCGCACCTTTGCGGTGGGCGCCATCTCGCCGGAACTGCAGCGCCTGCTCAAGATCACGGAGGAGTCGCTCTACTGCGGCATCGACCAGGCGGTGGCCGGAAACCGGGTGTCGGACATCTCTTCGGCCGTGCAGCGCCACGTGGAAGAGGCCGGCTACTCGGTGGTGAGGGAATTCGTGGGACACGGCATCGGCCGTTCCCTGCACGAAGATCCCCAGGTGCCCAACTTCGGGCGTCCCGGCCGGGGCCCTCGGCTGCGTCCCGGCATGGTGCTGGCCATCGAGCCCATGGTCAACACCGACGGGCCTCAGGTCAAAGTCCTCTCGGACCGCTGGACGGCGGTCACCGTGGACGGAGGCTGCAGCGCTCACTTCGAGCACTCGGTGGCCATTACCGAAAACGGACCCTGGATCCTCAGCGATCCGCAGTCGGTGGAATTAGGAGAAGCATCATGAAAGTAAGAGCATCCGTGAAAAAGATGTGCATGAACTGCAAGATCGTGCGCCGTCACGGCGTGGTGCGCGTGATCTGCACCAATCCCAAGCACAAACAGCGCCAAGGATAGCGTTGGGCCCGCGACTTTGATTTCGTCCGCGCTTTTCGTTATACTAAGCGCTTTTCTCTGCGGAGAAGGTTCGAGGAGAACAATGGCACGTTTAGCAGGCGTCAACATTCCCGACAACAAGCGGGTTTTGATTTCGTTGACCTACATTTACGGCATCGGACAGTCCCGCTCGCGGGACGTCCTGGACAAGGCCAAGGTAGACACCGACAAAAAGGTCAAGGACTTGACCGACGAGGAATTGAACCGCATCCAGCTCATTCTGCAGGATGAAGGGCGCATCGAAGGCGACTTGCGCAAGGAAGTTCAGCTCAATATCAAGCGATTGATGGACATCGGCTGCTACCGCGGCCTGCGCCACCGCCGCGGCTTGCCCGTGCGCGGTCAACGTACTCACACCAACGCCCGCACCCGCAAAGGTCCCAAGAAGACGGGAATCCGCAGGCGCAAGCGTTAAACAGGGGTCAAGATGGCTAAAGCAAAAGGAAAGAAGAAGGGCGGCAAGAAGCCGGCAAAACGCCGCGAGAAAAAGGTCATCGGCCACGGCATTGCCCATATCAAGGCCACTTTCAACAACACCTTGATCTGCATCACCGATGTGGACGGCAATGTCCTGACGCATTCCAGCGCCGGAGGAGAAGGCTTCAAGGGCAGTCGCAAGTCGACCCCCTTCGCGGCCTCTCAAGCCGCTCATCGGGCGGCCGCCATGGCCTGCGACCAGTATGGGATGAAGTATTGCGAGGTGCGCGTCAAAGGGCCCGGTTCGGGCCGCGAAGCCGCCATCCGTTCGCTGCAGGCGGCGGGGCTGCAAATCAAGTCGATCCGCGACGTGACCCCCATTCCCCACAACGGATGCCGTCCGCCCAAGCGGCGGCGCGTCTAGTTCAACCAGAGATTTTTGCACCGCAAGGTAGTGAGCAAGATAGAGAGACGGAGGAAACAAGTTGGCACGTTATAGTGGTCCAGTCTGCCGCCTGTGCAGACGTGAAGGCATGAAATTGTTCTTGAAGGGTCAGCGCTGCTTTACTGACAAGTGCGCCGTCGAGAAGCGCAATTTCGTGCCCGGCGAGCACGGTCGCACCATGCGCCAGCGCAAACTGATGGGCTACGGCCTGCAGCTTCGCGAGAAGCAGAAGGTCAAGCGCATCTACGGAGTGCTGGAGCGCCAGTTCCGCCGTTACTTCGAAAAAGCCGCCCAGATGAAGGGCATTACCGGCGTCTTGCTGCTTCAGTTCCTGGAGCGGCGTCTCGACAATACGGTGTTCCGGCTGGGATTCGCCACTTCGCGCAACCAGGCCCGTCAACTCGTTCGCCATGGGCACATCCAGGTCAACGGCCGAAAGGTCAACATTCCTTCCTTTCTGGTCGATGTCGGCGATGAAATCAGCATCCGCGAAAAGAGCCGCACCAATCCCTTCATCCTCAGCGCCGTGGAAGCCATCGGCGGACGCGGCGTCCCGGCCTGGCTGAGCGTGGACAGCGACAACTTCAAGGGAGAAGTGCTCGATTTGCCCAGCCGCGAGGAGATTCAGGCTCCGATCGAGGAGTCTCTCATCGTCGAGTTGTACTCCAAGTAAAGCAGACCGCCCTTCTTCAACGCCGCGCCCCGCTTCGGATGCGGCGGCGTCGGCGTTCGCAATCGGATCAAGGGAGTGAATACAGTGTTACCCAACGGCTTTCAGAAACCTAAAAGACTCGCATACGAGCACGACACCCTGTCGGAGACCTACGGCTACTTCTATGCCCAGCCCTTCGAGAGGGGATTCGGAACCACCATCGGCAACGCCCTGCGGCGCATTCTGCTTTCATCCATCGAAGGCGCCGCCATCACGGCTGTCAAGATCGACAGCGTGCTGCATGAGTTTTCCTCCATGGAAGGCGTCAAAGAAGACGTTACCGACGTGGTTCTCAACCTCAAGAAAGTGCCCCTGCGCCTGCATTCCAAGGAACCCAAGACCATCTACCTGGAATCCAAGGGCGCCGGCGAACTGAAGAGCGGGGATATCAAGCCCGATCCCGAAATCGAGATTCTCGACCCCGACATTCACATCTGCACGGTGGACGATACCGCCGAGGTGCGCATGGAAATGCGGGTCCACAATTCGCGCGGCTACAAGCCGGCCGACGAGAACTACGAAGAGGACTTCGGCATCGGCTGGATCCCCATCGATTCCATCCACTCGCCCGTGCGCAAGGTCAACTACGCGGTTGAATCGGCCCGCCTGGGACATTCCACCGACTACGACAAGCTGATCTTGCAGGTCCACACCAACGGAGCCGTGGCTCCCGAGGACGCCATCGCCCAAGCCGCCAAGATCCTCAAGGACCAGCTCTACATCTTCATCAACTTCGAAGAAGAGCCGGAAGAGCGGCAAGGCGAGGAAGATCCCGAGTTCAGCGCCATGAACGAGTACCTCAACAAGAGCGTGGAGGAACTCGAGCTCTCGGTGCGCTCCTATAACTGCCTCAAGAACGCCAACATCCGCACTATCGGCGAACTGGTTCAGCGGTCGGAAGCCGAAATGCTCAAGACCAAGAACTTCGGACGCAAGTCGCTCAACGAGATCAAAGAGATCCTGGCCGACATGGGTCTGCAGTTCGGCATGAAGATGGACGAGAAAGGCCGTCCCGTGGTGCCCGAGGCCGAAGCGTAAGAAGGACATAGACGGACATGCGACACCGTAAAGCACACCGCAAGCTGAACCGCACCAGCAGCCACCGCAAGGCCATGTTGCGCACCATGGTGACCGAGTTCCTGGAAAAGGAGCGCATCATCACCACCGTGCCCAAGGCCAAGGA
>DATIPQ010000147.1 GCA_035471785.1 Acidobacteriota bacterium | reverse complement strand
ACCCTCATGGCCCCATCCTCACGGCCCCATCCTCCCCGGATGCGCTAGCGCTTTCCATCGCCGGCAGGCATCCGGGACATCTCCTGGCCGCCGGTCTTTCTCGCTTCCGGGTTCAGGGAGTGCTATTATTCATAAAAACCTTGAAGGCGCTGGAGTCAGTCATGCCGTTTTACACTTGGCTGCGGCCTCGCTCGTCGGACAGTAAAAACCGACTCGATACCAAGAAACGCACCGCGCAAAACCTGAAGACTTTGAGGGCGGCGCTGAAGGGCCACATCGCTGCCGCCGAACTGCCGGACGGGTTGGTGGCGCCCTCCGACTCGTCCCGCTTCATCCGTATCGCGACCTGGAACCTGCGCGAGTTCGACTCTTCCAGCTACGGATACCGCAGCGAGGAGGCCAAGGCCTATATCGCCGAAATCATCTCCCATTTCGACTTGGTCGCGCTGCAGGAGATCCGCCGCGATCTGGATGCGCTCAACGACGTCAAGAGGCTACTGGGACCCGGGTGGAACTACATCGCCACCGACGTCACGGAAGGCACAGGCGGCAACAAAGAGCGCATGGCCTTCCTCTACAACCTCGACAAGGTCTGGTTCCGCGATGTGGCGGGAGAACTGACGCTGCCCAAGGGCCAGCAGGTCACCGATCCCTTCGGACAGCGCTTCAGAGTCGAGGGCGGACCCCGTCTACAGCTTCCCCAAGGCCAAATCCTGACCTCTCCGACCGGGCTCAAGACCGAAACTCTGTCGTCTGGGGCAACCAAGATCAAAAAAGACGTGGAGATAGCGCTGCCTCAAGGAACCAAGCTGCAGTTGCCGCCAGGAGCGTCGATCCGCTTCGCCGCCAACTCCCGCGTCCCCATCACTGCCGACAAGGCCATTGACATCGAGGCAACCGACCAGCCGACGCTTCCCGACGCCGCCGAGATCGTGCTCCCTCCCGACTCTTTGGTCGGGGGATCGCAGCAGTTCGCGCGGACGCCGTTCGTGGCCTCCTTCCAGGCCGGCTGGCTGAAGATCAATCTGGCCACGGTGCATATCTACTACGGAACCGGAGATGCCGGGATGGAACGTCGCACCGAAGAGATCCGCCGCCTCACCTCGCTGCTGGGCCAGCGGGCCAGGAGCGACAGCGATTCCGACGCCGATTCCTATTTCATCGCCTTGGGCGACTTCAACATCGTCGGTCCCGGCCACGCCACCATGAAGGCACTGGAAAGCAATGACTTCAAGATCCCCGAGCCGCTGCAAAAGGTGCCCGGCAGCAACGTCAAGCAGGACAAGTTCTACGACCAGATTGCCCTGTGGACGGGAGAGTCGAGGAGGCGTAAGAGCTACACCCGCATTCGCCCCTATCGAGCAGGCGTCTTCGACTTTTTTGAAGTCGTTTATCGGACGCAGGATAAGGACACCTACCAGCCCTTCATGCGCAAGCCCGGCTCCAACAAGTTCTACTCCAGCTATTCGCGATGGCGTACCTACCAGATGTCGGACCACCTGCCGATGTGGGTCGAGCTGCACATCGACTTCGCCGACGAATATCTGGAAGAGGTGGAGAAAGAGATAGAGTCCAGGCTCAACGGGTAGAAGCCGGCCCAGGGCGGCTACCGAGCCTCTTGACACCCCGTCGGAAGCTGCGCTATCCTCCTTTCATCAGCTTTGTTTAAAAAAGCTCGCTCGCCCGGGTGAAAAAGCTGATTGAGGTGTCGATATGCGACCAGTGTTCGGAAGGTCGGTAGTCTTGGGAATTATTGCCGCTGTCTTGACCGTCGGCTTCGGTTTCAGGGGGACAGAAGAGGAGAAAGAGCAGGACGACGTGGTCTACGTTTGTCCGCCTTGCGGCATTCACTGCGATCACCTGCACCACAAGGAACCGGGGCAGTGTCCCGTTTGCGGGATGAACTTGATCGACAAGCGCGACCTGCTGCAGGCGGCTGTACTGCTTTCTCCCAGGGTGCCCATGACTCAGGTGGCGGGGCCGGCTCAGGTCTTTCTGGCCAGCCGGGGATTCTTCACCTATACGGTGGGCGCCGGCGACACCCGGGAAAGCCAGGGAGCGCTTTACTCGCGCGAGCTTTTTCAGGTCAAAGCGCGTCATTCGATCTCCGATGCTCCCCTGCCGCAAGTTCTGGTGGTGGCGGGCGGGGACATGGACATTCTCGAGGATGAAGCCGCCATGTCCTGGGTCCGCAAGGCGGGAGAGGAGGCGGAAGCGGTGCTGGGGATAGGGACCGGCGTCGCCATCCTGGCCAAGGCCGGTCTGCTGGAGGGCAGGGAAGCGGCCCTCGACGAGAACCTTTCGCGCCTGATCGAATACTTCCAGCTCAAGGAAGCAGCTCACTACCGCCACGACAAGCCCTGGGTGGAAAGCGGAAAATTCATCACCGCCACCTCTGCCGACAGTGCGCTGGACGCGTCTCTTATCCTGGTCGGAAACCTGCTGGGACCCAGCCAGGCCCGTCAAGCCGCTCAGTCCCTGGGGCGCTCCATGCCCGAAAAGCAATAACGTCCGCGGCGATTGAAAGGAGAAGCTGTTATGGCCGACCTACGCCTGACCCGTCGTGCGCCTTTCGCTGCCCGGCATTCGACACATCTTCTGACGCCGGCATGGCATGTCGCTCTGCTCGTGCTGCTGACTCACTCGGCCCTGTGGGCCCAGTGGCCTCAATGGGGAGGTCCTCAGCGCAACTTCCAGGTTGAGGGGGCGCCTTTGGCCGAGCAGTGGCCGGAAGAGGGGCCGCGCTGTCTCTGGCGGCGTCCTCTAGGGGAAGGCACCTCGGCCATCGCCGTGGCGGAGGGGACGCTCTACACGCTTTATCGAAAGGATCCCGAGCAACTGGAGGTCGTCGTGGCTCTCGATGCCGGCGACGGAAGCACGCGCTGGCAGCGCTCCTACCCGGCTCCGCTGTGGGAGGAGTTCCAGGCCGTGCCCAGCAAAGGCCCCCACAGTTCACCGCTGGTGGTGGGCGAGCGCCTTTACACGGTCGGCGTGAGGGGACTGCTCCGCTGCTGGCAGCGGCACAGCGGAGAGCTGATTTGGGAAAAGGATTTGTGGCAGGAGTACGGCACCGATCCGCGCCTGAGCGGATACGCGCCCAGTCCGCTGCGCTGGAAGGACCGGCTCATACTGCCCTGGGGCGGTCCGGGCAAGGCCGTCATCGCCCTGTCGCTGGAGGAGGGAAGCCAGATCTGGGCTTCCCAGGATTTCAAGGCCACCTACGGCTCCCCTTTGCTCATCGAGGTCGGGGGGCAGGAACAGGTAGTGGTCTTCATGGCCGAGCATATCGCGGGGCTCGATCCCGAAGATGGAGCCCTGCTGTGGAGCCATCCCCACAAGAACCAGCACGGCATCAACGCCTCCATGCCGCTCTACCTGCCCGGTCAGATGCTCTTCCTGTCCTCGGCCTACGACGGCGGCAGCCGCATGCTCAAGCTGGGCCGCGATCCGGTCAGCGGCGCCACCTCGGTGGAGGAACTGTGGACGAGCCGGCGCCTCAAGATCCACCACGGCACGGCCGTCTATCTGCAAGGTCGCATCTATGCGTCCAGCGGCGATACCGGGCCGGCCTTTCTGGTGGCGGTCGACCCCGAGACGGGCGAGATGGCGGTGCGCCAGCGAGGATTCACCAAGGCTAACCTGCTGGTCAGCGGCGAACACCTCATCATCCTCGATCAGAATGGCGAGCTGGCGCTGGCACGACCCGCACAGGAGCGCATCGAAGTGCTCAGTCAGGCCCAGGTGTTGAAGACGCTGTCCTGGACCGTTCCCTCCATGGCGGGAAGCCGTCTCTACCTTCGCGACCGCAGCGAGATCGTGGCCCTTGATCTCGGCCGCTGAGCGACCCGGCGGCGGGTGGGGGAATGACGGTTCCCTTTGTCGGGGAGGCCGCCCCCTCCTGCCCCCGTGAAGTGCAGCACTCCCCCTGGAAGACAGCGTCCCGCGACTACTTTAGAGCAGCCTAGGCGGCGTTGGAGAGGCGCCGCAGCAGGTAGAACTCGTAGCCGATGAGATACTGCAGGTCTCCCAGGTCGGCGCGCAGGCGGCTCTTGGCCCTAAAGACGGACAAATAAAGTCGAAATACGAGAAATTGGGGCAGCAAAAAAAACGGCGCCCCGGACTTCATCAAGACCCTCAAGTCGCGTTCCAGCGATTCCAGTGAAAAGAGCAGGAATTCAGCCGCATAAGCGGGATTGGTCTTGGCCAGTTGCAAATTGACCGGGTTCTCAAGTTCGGCAAGGATGGCCTCGGCCGACATGGCCCTGGACCGGATGACTTCCGGCGCCATTTCAAGCTCACGTGCAAGTCCCGTCAGGTGAAAGGAAATTGCAAGTGAAATGCCGACGAAGCACAACACCACGAAGACGATAAAAGCAATCATCAGGCCACTCTCCTCGCTGCAGTCGCCGCCCGTTTGAAGGTTGCCTGCATCGCCTCCTGATGATCGGGGGGAGTCCCGTCGAGGTTTGAGGGCGGACTGTAGTCTCTGAGTCCCCGGTAGATGAGGAACGCCGAGACGATCCAGGCGAAGTCGTTGATGTGGGTGAAAGCCGTCCTGCTCAGATCATATCCCGCCAGGTACACCATGTGGTTGAACCAGAAGATCAAGCAGGGGAGGTATATGCCGATCAGCGCGTAAGACATGTTACGCCCCAACCGAAAGGATGGATGACGCAGCAACCGCAGGTAAGTCAGGATACCCAGAACCGCCGCGAACGAAAGCAACGCGTTATAGAGGATTCTATAAGGGTGTGCTTGGGGAAGCGTCGCGTATTCGAAGAGGAAGAAAAGAGGGATAGTGCAGAGCAACACCAACTCGACTCTTAAGCGCTTCCCTATTAATCTGTAGATCTTCCAAATGTAGGCCACGCCAAGGGCAAGCAAGAGATTAGTCGCCAGGAAATAGAGGTGCAGATAGAAGTCTGAGTTTACTCCATAAATCCTGTATACAATCTCAAGAGACGGAATGCTAACTAGCGCGACTGCGACGTATGAGAACAGCACGGGGTATTGGCGTACCAGATGGAGGGTCCTTCCATTATGGCGGCGCCGCAGAGTACCACGGCGCAAAACCAGCACCCATATGACCAAGGCGAGTGCATTTGCGCCGTAATAGATCGCCTCCGAAAGCATTCTGCAAGTGTAGCTTGCCGAACTGACACATGTCAATCAGTTCGCAGAGCCTATCGCCGCAGCCTTGCCGTCGTTCTACGCCGGATAGAAGCCAACGAGACGAGGTGTCTCTAGCAATCCGGTGGGCAAACCCCAGGGGGTCGGCCGGGTGCATCGAAAAAAGCCTCGTTGATGCCGGGGTCATCACTAAAGCTCTTCGATTCTGAAACGCCAGCGGAAAAGGCTAGAAAGAACAAGACGCTAACTAACGCGATACGCTTTCTCATGAGGTAAACTCCTTAGTGCTTGCAGATTTCTCTGCTCCCTCAGTGCTTGAACTAAGGCAGAATACAGCAGAATCGTCCAGAATGCAAACGATAATTTGCAGTACCTGAAAAATCATCATTTACTGCAATTCTAATACCGTGCCGCACGCATACCAAAGGCGGCACCGGGCTTCTTCGAAACGAAATAGAGATGAGCTAATGGTACAGGAGAAAGGGGAGGAATGCACCTCACGGGGCAGGAAATGCCGAGGGTTTCCCCTCAGTTTCAACCCAATTCTACCGACTAGTTTAAAAAGAAAATAACGCTTTGTCATCTACCGCCAAAGTTGGCTGAAAAAGAAGCAAGTAAGTTCTTGATCATTTCTAACGATTTTGGGGTTATTGAGTCAAGAAAGACGATCGAGTTGAAGCCGGTCAGGACCCTGTTTCGCATTCCGCCCGGGGCTGAGCGGCGTAGGAGAGGACATTGCGGTTGTTCACCTGGGCCAGCAGAGCGGAGAGATAGATGGAAAGACGATGGGCCACGAAGCGGATGTCTTCATCAGGGCATTCAGCCAGCTCATTTTCGAACTCCTCCACGGTTTGCCGGTCTCGCCGGTAGAGTGAAAAGAGCGATCGGCGGCGGAAGACCTCAAGACGCTCCTGGAAGGTGCGGCGATGCTCGTCATCGGGATGCTTCTCCATACTCACGGCTTGACGATGCAGGTTTTCCAGGTCCTCCACCAAGTGAAGGCTTTCCTTGAGCCGCGATTGCTGGTGCGAGTCGAGCATCTCGCGCGTCACGTAGCCTTGCCCGGCGCTTCTGAAAAGCTGGCGGAAAACCTGCTCGAATCCGTTCTGGAGCATGCTCAGCGAGCGCTCCAGGCGGTCGTCGAAACGGTCAGGGTCGCTTTCCTGGTCGAGACGCCGCAATTCTTGCTTGAGCGAGCGGTTGGCTTCCACCCGCAGAGCGCCGGCGCTGAAGACCAGGAAGTCTTCCAGGTCGGATTCGGAAAGCAGGGAGCGGCGCAGGTCTTCCATGTGGATGAAGAGCTTGCGCACCCGGAAGTAGGCGAAGACCATCAGCAGCAGCAGGATCTGACGGTCGGGCTGGGTCCGCAGCGAGGTCTCGATGTGGCGCAGCATGCGCAGCAGCTTGAGGACGCACATCATAAGGTGAGCCACCCTTTGCTGCACAACCTGATCGTCGGTCAATCTGCAGCCGGCTTCGCGTACTTTCTTGAGATCGGCGGCGCGGCGGGAAAGGCGGCGCAGCAGTTGATACCCGCGCGACTGCCGCAGCCGTCGGACCGACCTGCACAGGCGCAGGCCCAGACGGTCAAAGCGGCGGCGGTCGACCTTGTCTTCGTTGAGCAACGCCTGCAGCGAACGCTCGGCCCGGCGCAGGGCTTTGCGGAACTCCCGGACTCGGGTCAGGATAAGCTGGGCCCGACGGCGCCGCTTGCCCCTCTTCGACTCCTTCTGGCCGCCGCCCGCTTGATCGGCGTAGATGGTATCGATCCAGGAGCTGAGGTTGGCCAGGTCGCGAATGAGGCGGTAGGAGATCTGGGCCTCGGAGGCCCAGTTGAGACGTCCCCCATGCAGATCCCCGCATTGCTGGGAGACGATTTCTGAAGGGATGCCCAAGCGCTTCTGGTGAATGAGCAAAAGCGATGCGCTCAGTTCGAAGCGCTCAAACAGGGTCAGTTCGAATCCGCTGCTCACCGCACTCTTCCTTCCGGAGCGAATTTAACGCTTCGCTTCTCCCCTAATCGGTGAGCATTTTCCAAAGGTTTAGCAGCCCTGGGGATTTTTCCTCAGCCCGCGCGGCGGCCGGAAGTGGCCGGTGGTGTGCCAAATCTGTACCGCCACAGAGAAAAATCTTTGTGATTGTGGTCACAACGGACATCGGGTGCGGTCCGATGAGAAGGGCATCAGCAGGAGCCGACAAGCGAGCAGGAAGTCCGAATGCAAAAGAGAAGAGGTAAGTTCATGACCAGCCGTTCCCCCCAGTCGGGCGATACCCTCACCCTGGCCCTCAAACCCAAGTCTCATCCAGCGGGAAGGGTGGAAGCCCTGCGGGAGAGGATCGAGACCGGCCTCTTCGTAATCTGCTGCATGCGGCTTGCCAACCGTCTCCTCGACCGGGCCATCCGCTGGACGCACCCCAGCTCCAGGCTGGACGCTGCGGGCAAACCCGGTTCCTAAGGACTGTGCAGAAACTCGAGCAGATGTCCGCCCTGGGCACGCCAGGTGGGCCAGTTATGGCCCCCCGCCGAGGGCCTGACCTCCACCTCGTATCCCCGCGTCCTCAACTCGGCAGCCAGGAACCGGCTGCTCCCGGCCACGTCGAAATCCATAAGAGGCCTCCAACTCCGGTCGTGCAGGGAATAACTGATGAAGATGCGCTGATCCGAGTCCTCCTCAAGGCGCGGAATCAACTCCTGGCGGATCTCGTCATCGCTCAGCACCGCCGACTGCATGGCGGCCCGGCCGAAGTGCTGGGGAAAGAGGAGAGCGGCCAGCAAGGCGCCTGGACCGGCTTCTCCGTGTCCGATGACCATGTGACCGTCGCCCTCGGCAAGGGGATAGCGGTCTTTGAGAAAAGGGAACACCTCTTCGCCCAACATACGGATGGCGCCGTCCCCCCTCTGGCGCAGGAACCAGACCTGAAAAAAGGGACGGTTGATCTCCAGAAAGGCCGCCACCACCGGTGCCGCGCCCTCGGCCGTGCGCTTCTCAAGCCAGCGGTCGAAGTGTCCGAAATTGCGCGCGTGGTCGCTGAGGAAGAGGGCTAAAGGATAGGTTTCGTCGACCTGGAAAGAAGGCGGCAGCAACACCTGCAGGGCAATGTTGCGCCCCATGTGACGGCTCTCTATTTCGTGTCGGCGCAGTCGCTGCGGGCCGGGAGCGGCGGGAAGCTCGGGCTCCTTCCACTGAGGAAGGGAAGCGAAAGAGCGGGGCCCGTCAGGAGTCTCGATGACCTTGGGGTTGAGCGGATCGGTGAGGACCTCTTCGAAATGCCGGAGATGGTATTGCCAGGCCGCGGCGTCGGACTCGGCCCTGAAGCTGCGGAAGTAGAAGTCGGTGCCCTCGACCCGGAAGAAGGGCGCGTCCTGTACGCCTCCCGTCATGTCGCCGCGGATGGCCACGTCCTCGGCGGGCCCGCGAAAGACGAAGTGGACAACCCGGTCTTCCACCAGGGGAAAGCCTTCCTGCCCCTCCATGAATTCCTCGATCAAGGCCTCTTTGCGCGAGTCGGGGGCCTGCTCCAAGCGGCGGATAAATTGGCCGAAAGGACCCCTCATGAGATCGGGCTCGGGACGATCCACCCGGACCACGGTTTCCACATGTGGACGCGGGTCCACAGCCGCAATTTCATCCAGGTCGCGCAAATAGATCCGTCCCCCGGCAAAGGCCGGCGCCGTCCAGGTGTCGCGCCGGTTGAAGATCTGCCGGCTGCCGATTTCGCGGTACTGAGCGGGATCGGCCTTAAAAGCGGCTAGTTCTCCGCTGGCCAGGACCAAGAAGGTATTGCCGACCAAAGTCAGATTGTGCCCTCCAGGGGGGCGGGACTTCCAGGCATCTTGGCCCGTGTCCACGTTTACACATGTAAGAAAGCGGCCGTTGTAGCCATAAAAATGCCCTTGAAAGTAAACGGGCACGCTGTGAGTGTTCTTGAAGGAGCGGGTACGCCACTGTTCTTCGGCCTGCCAGGCCTCTCCCTGCCGGCGCAGTTTGAAGAAGACGGCCTGGCTGGAACGGGTGACCAGGAAGCCTGCTTCTTTGGCAGGAACGATGTGGGGGTCGATGGAGGCTTCTTCAAAGGTATGCTTCCAGAGGATCTCTCCGCTGGAAGGATCCAGTCCAGCCACTTCCTTGGCGCTGGAGGCGATCAACTGGCGCCGCCCGGCCAACTCGGTCAGCAAAGGCGTTTGGTATTCGGCTTGGCCGGGGAGAGCGGTCCAGCGCAGTTCTCCGCTGTTCTTGTCCAGTGCTGCCAGGATGCCCTGGGGGGCTCCGGTCTGGATGACGAGCAGGTCGCCTTCCACCAGCGGCGAGGTGGAATAGCCGTAGTAAGGAGCGACTCCCTGAAAATCCTCAACCAGGTGGCGCCGCCAGAGGACGCTTCCGTCTGCGGCGTCGAAGGCCGCCAGGTGTCCATGGGCGCTGAGGGCGTAAAGCCGTCCCTGGCTGAAGGCCGGTGTCGAGATGGGACCGTCGTCAGATCCGTCATGACCGCGGTAGACCGGGGAAATCCGTGCCCGCCAGACCTCTTCTCCGCTTTCGGCGTCGAAAGCCAGGACGTAGTCGCCTTGGGGCTGCGAGCCCATGGTGTAGACCCGTCCTTCGGCGATAACCAGTCCCGAGTAGCCTGAGCCCACCTGGCGGGTCCAGCGGGTCTCGAAAGCCAGCCCCTCCACGTCCCGCAGAGCCGGGTCATCGACACGTCCGTCTTGATCTGATCCGCGGAACTGGGGCCAGTCCGCCGCCTGGGAAGGCAGACACAAAAGGATTGCAGCCAGCACGGCTCGTGCCAACATCGACTCATCTCCTCCCCCGACTTGAAATTGGAAAATAACGAACGATACGCCTCTTCTACGAAAGGCCCTTTGCGTAGTTCGAAAAATTCTTCACGCTCGATTCCGTCCTCGACACGCCTTCCCGAGGGGCTGCAAGAAGCCCTGCGGCTGTGGGCCGAGGCCCTGAGCCAAACGGCGTCCGGCGCTCAAGATTCCGCCTCTTCGGTCGATATGAGATGAGGAAGCGGCAAAGGACGCACGATGGAAAAGAACAAGCACAGCAGGCGCCCTCCAGGGGACGGTCCGGGCAGTCTCATCGATCTCCTCAAGCAAGAAGGCCAGGGAAGGCTCTTTGCCCGCGAGGAATCTTGCCTGGAAATGGAAGACCCCTCTGACGAACTCTCGGTATTCGACACCAACCGCCTGCTGCGTCTGCTGCGCGCCGCCATCGAAAGCGACCAATGGCCCTTCCTGAGATGAGCATGCCTCTCGGCGTTCCGCCCCGACCGACGTCTGCTTGATGTGGGTCCTGACTCACGATCTCATCAAGGCCGATCGCCTCACGAGGAGGGGCGAACGGTGACCAGCAGCTTTTCCATCCGCCCTTTGAGCTTAGCCAAGCCGCGCAAGGTGCTGGGCGAGAGGCTGGAGAACTCTTTGTAAAGGGAGGTCATGGTCTCGAAGAAGTCGAGCATGTGCTGGAGGCGTTCCTGGGTAAAGCGGTCGCTGCCGTCCTCGTCCTGCTCGGCTTGCTCCATGCATTGCCTGAGCATGGCGAGAGTGGGATCGATCTCGCGCCGCTTGCGCTCGGAGAGGATGAGCTGAAACATCTCCCAGACGTCTTTCATGGACTCGAAATGGTCGCGTCGGTCGCCCAAGATGTGGACGATCTTCACCAGTCCCCAACTCTGCAGTTCGCGCAGGCTGGTGGAGACGTTGGAGCGGGCCACCGAAAGCGTCTTGGAGATGTCCTCGGCATTGAGGGGCTGAGGAGACAAGTAGAGCAGCGCATGGATCTGGGCAACGGTTCGATTGATCCCCCAGCGCGTCCCCATCTCTCCCCAGTGGAGGATGAACTGTTCGGCGGTCTTGGTCAGCTTGGGCATCTTATTTCCTCATTTTCTGTCATTTTAGAAATTACCGCATTGCGCCCGCCGCTGTCAACGTCTCTCGCGGCCTGGAGAAGGTGGCGGTGGGTCTTGCAATCCGGGTGTCAGGGGGAGAGAATACCTTTGCGGGATAGTCCAACACCCTGCTCACACAGACCGGAGGCCTGAAAGAAAAATGGATCTGGACAGCTTTCTCAAGCGAGTGCGAGAGCGTAATCCCGGAGAGACCGAGTTTCATCAAGCCGTAGAGGAGGTGGCCGCCACCCTGGCCGACTTCATTGAAAAGCGTCCCAAGTACGAAAAGGGCCGCGTTTTGGAGAGGCTCACCGAGCCCGACCGCATCATCATCTTTCGCGTCTGCTGGGAGGACGATGAGGGGAACGTGAGAATCAACCGTGGGTACCGGGTCCAGTTCAACAACGCCATCGGACCCTACAAGGGCGGACTGCGCTTTCATCCCTCGGTCAATCTGAGCATCCTCAAGTTCCTGGGCTTCGAACAGGTCTTCAAGAACGCTCTCACCACTCTGCCCATGGGAGGGGCCAAGGGCGGATCCGACTTCAACCCCAGGGGCCGCTCCGACCGCGAGGTGATGCGCTTTTGCCACGCCTTCATGTCGGAACTCTATCGCCACATCGGCAAGGATGCCGACGTTCCGGCCGGCGACATCGGCGTGGGAGCCCGCGAGGTCAGCTACCTTTTCGGACAGTACAAGCGCCTGACCAATGAGTGGACGGGCACCATCACCGGAAAAGGCCTGGATTTCGGGGGCAGTCCGGTGCGCACCGAGGCCACCGGCTATGGCTGCGTCTATTTCGTCCAGAACATGCTCAAGCGCAATGACGATTCGCTGGCCGGCAAGACCTGTCTGATATCGGGCTCGGGCAATGTTGCCCAGTATACGGCCGAGAAGCTCATCGATCTGGGGGCTCGGGCTGTGACCCTGTCCGACTCGGACGGATTCATCCACGACGCGGAGGGACTCACCCGTGAAAAGCTCGATTGGGTCAAGGAGCTCAAGAACGAGCGGCGCGGACGCATACGGGAGTACGCCGAGGAGTTCGGAGTGGACTACTTTCCCGGCGAGAAGCCCTGGGTCAAGATCCCTTGCGACGTGGCTTTTCCCTCGGCGACTCAGAACGAGATCTTGAAGCAGGATGCCCTCGCCTTGGTGGAGAACGGCTGTATTGCGGTAGGCGAGGGGGCCAATATGCCTTCCAACGCCGATGCCGTCGAGGTTTTCCTGGAAGGGCGCCTGCTCTATGGACCCTCCAAGGCGGCCAACGCCGGCGGGGTGGCCATCTCCGGTTTGGAGATGACCCAGAACTCGATTCGCCAGACCTGGACACGCGAGCAGGTCGACCGCCGCCTGCAGGAGATCATGCACGACATTCACGAGAAGTGCGTGAAGTACGGCCTGGGCGAGGACGGCTACGTCAACTATCCCAAGGGGGCCAACGTGGCCGCTTTCCGCAAGGTAGGCGATACCTTGCTGGCCTACGGGATTCTCTAAGTCGTCTATTCAGGCAGGTGCTGCTCTTCGACCTGCCGGGGGGCGTTTCGCGGGTTGATTTCGCCATCCACTATGGATTGGTAGAGAGCCGAAGTCTCCACTTCGGGTTTCACGTCGAGTTCCCGGTCCAGCCGCTGCACGCAGTGGCGATATTGGCGCAGGGCATCGGCGCGGCGTCCCATCCAGGCATGCAGTTTCATGATGTCCCGGTGAGCGGATTCGCAGAGCGGATCAAGGCGCAGCCAGCTTTGCGCCGCGCTCATGGCCTCCTGCAAGCGTCCCTGGGCGATGCGTCCCTCAACCAGCTTCTCCACGGCGCTTTGGTAGAGGGAGCGCAGGGACTCCGATTGATAGGACTGCCAGTCGTCGAATTCAGGGCTGTCGGGCAGGGAGAAGCCCTCCATGAAGTCGCCCCGGAAAAGAGAGACCATCTGGCCTAGAGAGTCGAAGTCATAGCTATTTGCAGTTTTTCTCTTGAGACATTGTCTGAACTCACCGACGTCGATCCAGACCTGCGATCCTCTCTTCAATTCCACAAGGCTGCGGGTGCTGCGTAAATAAGGCCCCAAGCCGCGTCGAAGCAGGGAAGCCAGGTTCTGGCGCAGATTGGCCCGGGAGCGTCGAGAATCATATTCGGGCCAGAGAAAAGAGGAAAGGGCATCGCGGCGCACGCCTTCGCCCTGGACAGCCAGATAGGCGATCAAGGCCAGGCTCTTACGCCGGCTCAGCTCGCATGGCTCTCCTTCCAGCTGCAGGCGCGGCGGCCCCAGAAGATAGACGGCGAGACCAGGCATAAGCCAGTCCTTTCCCGAAAGGCCGTGAGCTTGAAGGGACGGGTGACTCCCCCGGAGTCGACAACTCACCCTGAACTCCGGCCAAGATTCGAAAGTGTTTCTTGCGTTTACCTGCGGGCCCTGAGAAAGCAACGACTCTGCCTTGCGACGCCTAGTCCGCTTTCCAGGTAGATGGAGGCAGGGCGACCCAGGTTCTGACTGCCTTCCGATATTTTTCTTTCCTCAGCTAGGGAATTTACCTGAATTTGTCAAGCAGAACAAGGTTGTCGCTGAAAAACAGGGCCCGTTGACGACTTGGAGTGGATCCGTCGGTTTCAAGAGTTCTGTAACTTTCTTGTAACGCTTGATTCCGATAATGAAGGATTAGAAGACGTTCCCCGACTCTAAGTCGAGGAACGGAGCAGCGACCTGCCGCTGTCGGCAGGCCGCCATGAAGAAGCCGGCCCGCAGCGGGAGTTGCGGGACGGTTGGGTCGCACCATTTAGGAGCTTGATAGGCCACCGACAGGCTCGGCTCATCAGGGTCGGGCTGTGCGTGCGGGTCTTGAAGACCGGCTTGTGTCGAGTGTTGGGTTGAGTTGAATCTGTTCCATCCGGTCTGGGACGGAGCATCGTGTTCGGTGCATCCGTCGGAACGGGCGCTGCTCTATCCGAGCGGCGTCTTGCGCTCGCCGCCTGCTTCCGAGTGCCGGCCCAAGGTCATGGGCGTTTCGGAGGCATTCCCTCAACTTTCCGAGCCTTCGGACGCTGTAGGGCCGTTCTTTGGCGGCCTCGGCGGTTGGATGGCTGCTGACTTCGCTCAGAAGATCATCTGCTTCGGCACAGCGGGTCCACCTCTCCGACCCGCATCCGGGCCGAGTTGAACCTTAGTGGTCATCGTGCTGCCCGACGCCGGCTCGGGCGGCGATGATCTTTTTCCAGCCCGCGTTGCGGGCTAGGGTCGGGCCTGACTCCTTGGTTCCTGCCGTTTCGAGCGCGCGGCGTCGAGCATTCTGCGCGCGCCGGCTTCGCTCTTGCAGCCGTGAAAAGTGGTCAGGCGGAAGGGATGAGCGGCATAGCGGCGCCTGAATTCCCGGTTCTCGTGCAGGGTCCCGGAGACCCAGTCCGGGAAGTGCTTCTTGTCGATGTTGAGGCAGGGAAGATAGCGCTCGGCCCGTCGCTTCCAGAGAAGGACATTGACCAGACTCTCGTCCCACACGAAGGGATGGCGTCCGCTGGCGTCGAAGCGGCGCGAGAGGCTCCAGCAGCGGCGCAGGAAAGATCGGCAGCGCGGGGTCCAGGACATGCAGCAGGAGTGAAGGTAGGGCAGGTTTTTCTCGTCCACCTGGAGATTCTCCATCAAGTCGGCTACCAGGTTGGCCTTTAAGTCGCTGGGATGTCTGGGCAAGAGGGGGTAGTCTTCATCGGCGGGCCGGCTGAGCTGGAAGATCTCGTCCACCGAGGGAGTGGGGACGTGATCGGCGTCGAGATAGACTCCATGCTCGGTCGGAGTGTCAAGCATGGCCCGGAACTTGAGATAGGTGATGTGATTGCCGGGAGGCGAATCGAGGCGGCGCACGGTCAGATTGGGGTAGGCGAAGTCGACCTCGGTGTTGACGGCGTAGAGGATCAGAGGCCGTGAAGAGAAAGCCTCCAGTCCTTCCGCTAAAACCCGGGCAAGGGGCAGGAAGGCGGCGTCGCAGTGGGTGATGTAGCATTGCCTGAACATGCAGCAGGCCAAGAATATCAAGGACCCGGAGGCAGGGAAAAGGGTGCGTCCGCCACTGCGCGTGGGCATCGTCGTCAGCTCTTTGGGATTGCTGCCGGGCGGGACGGAAACGCGCGCCGTCCAACTGGCTTTGCAGCTCAGCCGGAGAGGCCACCAGGTGTGGCTGGCGGGCGGACGCTGGCCGAGGCGGCGCTTGCCGCGTCCGCTGGCGGAGTCGGGACTGGAGGTGATCCGCATTCCGGTTCCTCCGGCCGATTGGCGGGTCTGGAGGGTGCTGGGCGGCTTGACCGAGTTCCGGGCCTTCAGTTGGCAACGGCGTATCTTTCAAGGGCTGGCACAGCTTTCCCCGCGCTTGCGGCGGCGGACTCGGGAAGCCGACGTCACCTTCACCCTGCACGTCCGCGATACGCTGTGGATGTCGCGTCGCCGCCGGCGTTTGGGCAAGGCGCATGTCTCCTATTTCACCGGAGGCTCCAGGCGTCTGGCGGATCAGGATGCTTCCCAGGTGCGGGTCGCCAATCCGCGCGTGCTCGATCCCGGGCATCCCTCCGGCCAGAGCGGCTTCGACGGCGTCTTCCAACCCGGCATTCCCCAGCGACTGCTGGACGATGAGTCCTACCAGGTGCGCCCGCGAGCGCGCCGGCTTCTCTTTGTGGGCCGGCTCGAGCACAACAACGGCCCTCTCGATGTTCTGGAGATCT
Organism: Acidobacteriota bacterium; assembly: GCA_035471785.1. NCBI lineage: Bacteria > Pseudomonadati > Acidobacteriota > Acidobacteriota bacterium. The sequence continues at coordinate 5,359 of DATIPQ010000147.1, read as the reverse complement.
TTTCGTTGTTATCGCGCGACCTCCCCGACTTGCAACTGAGCTATGTGGGACGGGGGGTTCAATCCGAAGCCACCCGGCGGGCGGCCAAGCGCAAAGGCCTTCTCGACAGGATCTCCTTTACCGGGACCCTGGAGCAGGAAGAGGTGTGGGAGCACATGAAGGGAGCCGATGTGCTGGTCATGCCCCTGCGTCACGGGCACTTCCCCATCACGCTGTTGGAAGCGGCGGCACTGGGACTGCCCTTGGCCACCTCCGATATTCCGGGAGTCCGAAACGGCTGCGCGCCCGAGAGCCTCAAGCTGCCTCTGGACCAGCCGGCCATTTGGGCCCGGGAGTTGGCGCGCCTGCTCGGGGACGAGAAGCGGCGGCGTCACATGTCGCAGAGCGGACGGCTCTTCGCGGCGCCTTTCACCTGGGAAAGAGCCGCCGCGGAGATGGAAGAGATGTTCTACCTGGCCCTGGACCGGGCCGCCTCCCCATAGGACTCCTTCCGAAACAGACCGTTCATCTGCGCCGGCCGCGCCAAAGCATGCTCAGCGTCGACCAGCGGGGTTGCAGGCCAAATGCTGCCAAGATTTGCCTGCAGCCCCTCCAGCGATGGCCTCGGCCCATCAAAGAGGCGCCGAAGTTGAGGCGCAGCCGCGCCATGGCCGTGCGATAGCGGACTCCCGCCACCTTGCCCCGCCGACGGGCCCGCCGCAGGCTGTAGATAGCCTCCTGGAAGCCTACCGGAGAGTCGCCGGCGGTGTTGCCCTCATGTTTGCGGATGCGGGCCAACTGCCGCTTGATCACCAGCGCCGGCGAGTGCTCTCCCAGGCGTACGATGAAATCGTGATCGCCCCAGGTGAGCTCTTCGTTGAGAGGTCCCGTGCGCCGGAGCAGATCTGCCGAAATAAGCAGCGTCGAAGTGTAGATGACAAAGCGCGTCTCCAGCAGCAGTTGCAAGACGTCGCCTACAAACAGGTCGGGCTGGTGGGTGCTTTCCAGGATGGGGTAATGGTTGTGCCGCAGTGGTCCCCGGCTGTCGAAGGTCATATAGCCGGTCCACGACCAGCCCGCCGAGGCATGTCGGCCCAGGGCCTCGCTTTGCACCTCCAACTTGTCGGCTTCCCACAGGTCGTCGGAGTCGAGCATGGCGATCAAGCGTCCCCGCGCTCGCCTCAATCCGCGGTTGCGGGGTGCCGAAATGGAGCGGGTGGCTTGCTGGGGAAAATAGCGGATGCGCGGATCGGGAAAACTTCGGACCACCTGGCCCGTCTCGTCCTCTGACCCGTCGTCGACCACCAGCAGTTCCCAATCGCCGCGCGACTGGCAGCGCACCGATTCGATGGTTTCGCCGATCAAGTCGGCCCGGTTGTAGGTGGGTAGCACCACGCTGATGGCGGGACGGGCGGCGGCGCGAAAGAGGCGCAGGGTGTCCCGGGCTCCTGCTTCGGAGGCCAGTTCCAGCAGCTCTTCGTCGGCCATCCATTGGCGGTAACGCTCGTCCCAAACCCTCTTCTTCCAGCGTTGCAGCACGATCTGGTTGTCCAGGGCCACTTGAGAAGCGTCGAAGCTGCTGATGCCGGGCAGTTCTACCTCCTGGAAGCCGCTGTCGGTAAAGGGAATGTCCAGCCGCCTGCAGATCTGCCGGCGGTAGTCGCGCTCGCACACCCAGCGGCTGAAGTAGATGACGAGAAAGTCATCTTCGTCCTGCCTCCGGCGGGCCAGCCGAAGATGGTTTTTCCAGCGCTCGATCAGCCCTTCGCCGGCCAGATCGAGCTGAGGTTCGGCCTGCTGGCGGCTGGCCGCCCAATTAAAGGGATCGCGCACCACCGCGATGTCCATCAGGCGTCGGCTGCCTCCTCGGGGACGAGCCGCCTCGGTGAGCTTTTGGAAGTCCTCACCGGAAAGGTCTTCCAGGTTGTAGATGTAGAGCTGCTTGGGGGCCAGCTCGAGACCCGCCAGATCGCGTTCGGCTTGCCGCGGGTCCATGTTGAAGTAGCGCGAGAAGCGGTTGCCCAGCAACCGCCGGTCGCTGGTCAGGCGGCAGTCGTTGAGGAAGAGTCCAGGTCCCTGGCACTGGCGGATGATCCAGTGAATGACGGCGTGGTGTCCAGATCGGCGCAGGGCCAGCACGCGCCATTCGTTCTCGTTGACGACGGCCTGCGGACTCACGGCAAGTCTCCCAGAAAACCCCGCACCCGATGCATGCCCCGCCGGATATCGTGGTCGAACTCGCTTCGCCACTTCACCTCGGGGCGCGGCCCCACTTCCTTCTGCTTCTGCAAGGCTCGGGCGGAGTAGGGGAAGTGGTAGCGGGGGCCATCCGCGAAGTGCCGGTCGTGAAGGGCCTTGAGGTGCAGATTGCTGGAATACCCGCGCCAGAAATAGCGGCTGCGCCCGGCCATCGCGGCCAGTGGCTCGGCTCCGATGAAGCCCGCCGTCCGCCGGACCAGGGTGATGCTTTGCAGGCGGACCAGGCGTCCCTGCTCGTCGCAGTGCAGAAGCCGAAGCCCGTAGCCCGCTTCCACCAGCGCCTGGCTGATGCGGTCTCCGCTATCGTACCACTGCCATTGTTCCAGGGGCAGGGAAGGGGCTACGGTTTCCGCCGCCGGATAGAAGCCGTCGGGGAGCCGGGTCTCCAGCAACTGCCGGTAGACTTGCGGACGCAGCACCACCGAGAAAGTGCCGTGGCTGGGACGTTTGCGGCGCGACATGCAAGAGACCGCGGCCAGCGCGGGGTCTTTGAACTGTTCCCGCACCCAGGGCCAGAGTTCGCGGTCGACCCAGAAGACGTCGCTATCGCAAATGGCCAGCAAAGGCGTGCGGCAGCGCCGCACGGCGTCGTTGTAGGCCTCGTGAAAATCGCGCCTGCCGGGTCCTCTCTGCAGGAGGCGCACACCAGGAAAATAGTCGGAATCAAGCTGGCCGGGGGCGTCGAAAAAGATCTCGATCTGGGCCTCGCGGCTGGGGAAGGCCCTCGAAATGCAAGCGTGCCAGACTCGGGCCACGTCCTGGTAGACAGTGCTGGTGAAGACGGTGATATGCTTCATCGGACCACACTCTACGTGCTTGAGCGGGTCTTTAAAAGCGCGGGTCTGGTAGGCTGAGGATATGGCCGCAGGCAAACGTCCGCCCAATACCGATGAGCAGGGCCTTCCTTTCCCCCAGGAGGTCATCGGGAGGGTATGGGCCAAGGGCAGCCCCATCAAGGGAATCTCTCCCAAGTTGCGCCGTCGCGATGTCTGCGGAGCCATCATCGACCGCGCCTCCTTCGGTCGCCGCAAGACTCCCTTCGGCTGGGAGATCGACCACATTCTTCCCGTTTCCAAAGGCGGCGGAGACGACCTCGACAACCTCCAACCCCTGCACTGGATGAACAACCGCAGCAAGTCCGACGACCACCCCGACTGGGAGTGCGGACTAGAAGCGTCTTAGGCTAAGTTTGGTCATCTATAAGAGTGTTTGCATCGCAGGCTCAGGTACGATATACTTAAAAAGCATTGAGAAAGGTTACAATTATGAGTACTTTAGATATTAAAGGCATAGCATTTAAAGAGAAAGCCGCCGGGAAAATCCTGGAAGTCATGCTGACGGGCAAGCTTGAGAAAGAAGACTACAAGGCCTTCGCCCCCGAGGTCGATCGCCTGGTCAAGAAGCACGGCAAGTTGCGCGTCCTGTGTGTGATGGAGGACTTTCATGGCTGGACGGCGGGAGCGCTGTGGGAGGACGTCAAGGTCGACCTCAAGCACTTCAACGACATCGAGCGGCTGGCCCTGGTAGGCGACAAGAAGTGGCAGAAGGGCATGGCCGTCTTCTGCAAGCCCTTCACCACCGCCGAGGTCCGTTACTACGAGAAACCCCGGCTCGCCGATGCCCGTCGCTGGATAGAAGAGGGACTCGCGTCCTGAGTCCTCATCTCTTGACATATGGCGACATCGCCAGGATTGCCTCCCGGTAAGCGGTCAGATTCCTGTTGACAGTCTACAAGAAGGCGGCTAGTCTCTTGTAGAACATCTAGAGGAGGAAGGCCGCGGGAACAGACCCTCAACTGATCCCGCAGCAGCAAAGGGATCAGCCTATGGGCAAGTGGACTCATCGCGTCAGGACCGCCCTCCGTTCCTGGTTCCGCCGCTCCCAGGTCGAGGACGAACTGGAGGAGGAACTGGCCTTTCACCTGGAAATGCAGACCCGACACAATCGGGAGCAGGGAATGAGTCCCCGCGAGGCCCGGCGCAAAGCCGTCCAGCAATTGGGCGGAATCGAGCAGGTGCGCCAAAGCGTCCGCGGGGCGCGTTCGGGAAGCTGGCTGGAATCCCTGCTGCAGGATCTGCGCTTTGCCCTGCGGGTGCTGCGGCGCCAGCCGGGATTCACGCTGGTGGCCGTCCTCACTCTGGCCTTGGGAATCGGCGTCAACACCGCCTTTTTCAGCGTCCTGCACGGCGTGTTGCTGGCCGACTTGCCTTATCCCGGCAGCGAGCGGCTGGTGCTGGTGGCTAACAACTACCTGGTCGAGGGTTCGCCCCGCATCTTCGAATGGCTTTCGGTGCCCGAATATCTCGAATACCGCCAGCGCAGCCGACTCGTCGCTCCTATGGCGCTGTGGGGACCCGCAGAACTCAATGTCACCGAGGGCACGGGCTCTCCCGAGCTGTCCAACGGAGCCCGGGTCACGCCCAACTTCTTTTCCGTGATGGCAGTGGAACCGACCCTGGGGCGGCGCCTTTCCGACGCCTCCGGCGGACCTGGTGGCCCCGAGGAGATCGTCCTCTCCCACGGCTTCTGGCAGAGGCGCTTGGGAGGCGATGAGCAGATCGTGGGGAGGGTCCTGGAGATCGAGGGCCGCCCACTGCAAGTCGTGGGTGTGATGCCGCCTGGCTTCAACTATCCCTACCGGGAGATCGACTTCTGGATTCCCCTGGTCATCGATCCCGCCAACCCGCCTTCGCGCGGAGCCAAGAACCGGCAAATCGTAGCCCGCCTGGCTCCCGGTGCCGACATTCATCAGGCCCGCCGCGAGCTGGCGGCTATCTCGGCCCAATTGGAGCGGGAGTATCCCGAGTATTATCCGGAGTCGAAAGGCTTCCAGGCCTCGGTGATTTCACTCAGGGAGCATCAGGTGGGCGAGGCACGTCCGGCCCTGATGGCCCTGGCGGGAGCCGTGGCCCTGGTGCTCCTGATCGCCTGCGCCAACGTGGCCAACCTGCTGCTGGCGCGGGGATCGTCGCGGCGTCCTGAAATGGCCGTCCGCACGGCCCTGGGGGCCGGACGCAAGCGCCTGATGCGCCAGTTGCTGACCGAGACGGCGCTGCTGTCGCTGCTGGCGGGCGCCGCCGGACTGCTGGCCGCCGACCTGACCCTGGACGCCCTGCGCTGG
>DATIPQ010000146.1 GCA_035471785.1 Acidobacteriota bacterium | reverse complement strand
GGTAGTCGCCGAAGTTGATTTCCGCGAAGTACTTGTCCCAGAAATTGGGGGAGGTGTAGATGATGGGCTTGATGCCGTAATGGCCCTCCAGGAGTTCGACAAAAGTCTTGAGCCGTTGGGCAAGCCCTTCCAGCGTGGTGTTATGCCCGATCAGCTCGATATCGACGATGGGCGCAAGGTCGCCCCGCTCCAGTTGGACGTTCTCGATGAAAAAACTGGCCTGTTCATGGGGAGGATCTTCGGTGACATAGAAGTGGTAGGCGCCCCTGAGCAGTCCGGCTTCCTTGATCTCCTTCCAGTGAGCGTCGAAGGTGCTGTCCTTGAGGTCGACGCCTTCGGTGGCCTTGGCGATGGCGAAGCCGTGTCCTTGGGCCGCCACCTGCTTCCAGTCGATGGCCCCGCTGTGGTGGGAAACGTCGACGCCGGTATGCAGCTTGGCGGCCATCTCGGTCACGTCGACCTGCGGCTTCTCCTGTCCAGGCGCCTCACCTTGCTGCCGGGAGGCGGTGGACGACTGGCTGCAAGCCGGCAGGGCCAAGGCAAAGACAAGAGCGGCTAGAATCTTACGGCATTGAAACATAGTCTGACTCCTACTCTCAGGATCTGCCGATTGTAGGCGATTGGAACATGACGGCGCAATGCTTCTCAGTCCGCTCCAGCCCCTTGAAGCCTGGCTATGGCCCAGCGGGCGTGCCGCTCCACCATAGGGTCGCCGCAGCAGGCCAGCCTGTCCAGGTCTTCGAGCATGGAGGCATCTCCTGAGTTGCCCATGGCCACGGCCACGTTGCGCATGAAGCCTCTCCACTTGGCCCGCTTGACCGGACTCCTGCGAAAGCGCCTGGAGAATTCCTCGGGAGTGAGGCGGGAGAGCTGCTTGAGATCGGGCGCTCGGTTCTCGGGACGGGGCGCGAAAGCCTCCACCCCGGAGAGGGGCGCCTTGGAGTTCCAGGGACAAACGTCCTGGCAGATGTCGCATCCGAAGACCAGGTTGCCCATCCGCGGACGCAGCTCTTGGGGAATGTCCTCGCGCAGCTCGATGGTCAGGTAGGAGATGCAGCGGCGGGCGTCCACCAGGTATTCTTCCACGATGGCGTCGGTGGGACAGGCCTCCAGGCAGGCCCGGCAGCTTCCGCAATGGTCGACGGGCGGCTGATCGTAGTCGAGTTCGAGGTTGAGGATGATCTCCCCCAGAAAGAACCAGGAACCGGCCTGGCGCGAGAGGACGTTGGTGTGCTTGCCCAGCCAGCCCAGGCCGGACCGCACGGCCCAGTGCTTGTCCATCACGGGTCCGGTGTCGACATAGTAGCGTCCGCGGGCTGCCGGCTCGAGTCTTTGGATGGCCTCCAGCAGGCGTGGCAGCAGGTCCCAAAGCACCTCATGATAGTCGTCCCCCGAGGCATAGCGTGAGATGACGGCTTGGCCCGGCTGATCGTAGGGCAGAGGGTAATCGTGCCGATAGTTGAGTCCCAAGGAGAGCACCGAACGGGCTCCCGGAAGGATGAGCGAAGGGTCGAGGCGTTTTTCGGTGTTGCGCTGCATGTAGCCCATCTGGCCCTGATAGCCGCGCCGCAACCATTCTCTCAGGCGTTCTTGAGGCACCTGATGGACGGGGGCGCAGCCGACAGCGTCGAAACCGAGCTGGGCCGCTTCTCGTCGGATTTGCGCCGTTAGGTTGCCCACTTCAACTCAGCATTCGATAACGTTGATGGCCAGTCCGCCGCGCGAGGTTTCCTTGTACTTGGTTTTCATGTCGGCACCGGTCTGGCGCATGGTTTTGATGACCTTGTCGAGGGAGACTTTGTTGTTGCCGTCCCCCAGCATGGCCATTCGGGCCGCGTTGATGGCCTTGACCGAGCCGATGGCATTGCGTTCGATGCAGGGGATCTGCACCAGTCCTCCCACCGGGTCGCAGGTCAAGCCCAGGTTGTGCTCCATGGCGATTTCGGCGGCGTTTTCCACCTGGCGCGGAGTGCCTCCCAGTGCCGCGGCCAGTCCTCCAGCCGCCATCGAGCAGGCAGTCCCCACCTCGCCCTGACAGCCCACCTCGGCTCCCGAGATGGAGGCGTTTTCCTTGTAGAGAATGCCGATGGCCCCGGCGGTGAGAAAGAAGCGCATCAGTCCCTCGTCGTTGCCTCCGCTCCCCCGCAGACACATGTAATAGGAAGCCACGGCGGGGATGATGCCGGCCGCTCCGTTGGTGGGCGCCGTGACCACCCGGCCCCCGGCGGCGTTCTCTTCGTTGACGGCCAAGGCGAACAGGTTGACCCAGTCCATGACGGCCAGGGGATCGGGACCGCTTTCGTCCTCGGCTTTCTTCAGCTTGCGGTAGAACTCGGGAGCTCGCCGCACCACCTTGAGTCCGCCGGGAAGCACGCCCTCCGTCTTGCAGCCGTGCTCGATGCAGTCGAGCATGGCCTTCCAGATCCTCTGAATGCCCGCCTCCACTTCCTCCTGGCTGCGCCACACCTTCTCGTTTTCCAGCATGATCTGGTGGACGTCCATGCCATTGTCCCGGCACAGCCGCAGCAAGTCCTCTCCGCTGGTGAATGGGAAGGGCTGTTCGGTGTGGTCGGGCACCAGTTCGTCGCGTCCGGCCTCGTCCTGATTGACCACGAATCCGCCGCCGATAGAGTAGTAAATGCGTTCGTAGATCTTGTTTTCGTCGGCATCCCAAGCCGCGAAGCGCATGCCGTTGGAATGCAGCGGCAGCTTCTGGCGGCGGTTGAAGACGATGTCGGTCTCTTGCCTGAAGGGAATCTGGTGGCGTCCCAGCAGGCGGATGCGCCGCCGGGACTCGATTTCCTCCAGGCGCGCCGGCATGGCGTAGGGGTCGACGCCTTCCGGAGTCTCGCCTTCCAGACCCATGATGACGGCCTTGTCCGTGCCGTGTCCTTTACCCGTAAAGGCCAGCGAACCATAGAGATCGGCCTTGACCCGACGGGTTTTTTCCATCAGGCCTTCCGACTCGAGCCGCTCCAGAAAGCGTTTAGCGGCCCGCATGGGGCCGACGGTATGAGAACTGGAGGGGCCGATGCCAATGGTGAAGAGATCGAATAGGCTGATGGCCACGGTCGCCTCCCGGCGTCGTTTTCCTGCCTCAACGGCTCAGTTGACTCTTGCCGCCTGGCGTCCCAGCGAGGGACGTTGGTCCTTGAACCGCTCATCCATTCGGCGTTCCAGTTCACCCAGTTCGTCTTTGTGCGATTGCAGGGTCTCCGGCTTGATGAGAGGACCCACGAACTCGGCGGCAGCCACCTTCCAGGCCTGCTCCACTCTATCGGTGATGGGGTTATGGAACCAGGCGGCATTCCACATCTTGTGGTGGTTGGTCTGAAACTGAACGTACTGCCCTGGCTGGTAGTCGAGCGTGGTGGGCATGACATCGAGTTCGAACAACTGGTCTTCAGGATCCAACGGTTCGATGATGATTCCCGTGCCCCTCTCGTAGGGCTGGCGGCAGGCTTCATCTTTATAGAGGGTCAATCCGACGTGCAGAACCCTGTTGGGAACCGCCGGAAAGGTTTCGGTCACTTTGGGGCTGGTGTCTTCTTTCTTCTTCTTCTTCGAAAACATTGGCTTGCTGTCTCCTCGCGTTGCCGCGGCCGGGACGCCTGTGGCGGGCTTCTGTCTCCTGGCCGAGGCCGGTGCATAAGCGGCTTATTTTAGCAATCACTCGGCACCATTGGCAAAAAAGGCCCGCCCGGGACATTTCACTTACCCGGATACGGGTTTCCGGCAAGGGGCCTGCGGGCCCGGCGGAGCAGGCTTGTTTGGGGCTGCCGCCGCCTTGACCTGCCGTCGCCCTTCGTGCTAGAAGTTACCCTTTATTTGAGACGCTGGAGTAGCAGCAGATGTTAGACATAGATTGGACTCTCATCCCGGCGGTGGGGGTTTTTCTGCTGACCGTTCTCACGCTCAACGCCTTGCTCTTTAAGCCGCTCTTCCAGGTCATGGAAGAACGGCAAGCCAAAACTTCCGGACTCAAACAGAGCGCGCAGGAGATTTTGCAGCGCTACCAGGAGTCCTATGAAGAGTACGAAGGCCGCATGAGGGAAGAGCGTCAGCGGGGATACAAGAAAGCGGAAGAAGCCCGTCAGGAGGCCCTCAAGGAGCGTCAGGCGCAGGTTTCCGAGGCCCGCTCCAAGGCCGAGGAAATGCGCGAGGAGGCCCGCAGGGAGATTCAGGAGGAGGTTTCGGCCTCCAAGGAAAACCTCAAAGGCGAGGTGGAGGAACTTTCCCGGATGATTGCCTCGCGGGTGCTCAAGAAGAGCGCCTGAAGGACAGGTTGCTTCCGCCCGGAAACTGCGGGCACGCCCCGCCACCTTTCCGCCAATCGCACGAGACAAGACCGTCATGAAGAAACACCGAATCTCCGCCTTTACAGGCCTCCTGGTGCTCGTCCTGCTGGCCCTTCCCGCCCCCGCCCTGGCTGCCGGCGGCGAAGGCTGGGGCTGGTGGGCGACGGCCGGACGCTGGGTCAACCTGCTGCTGGTCGTCGTCCCCCTGGTCATCTGGCTGCGCAAGCCGCTGGGACAGTATTTCGCCGGACGGCGCCAGGCCATCCGGAACGAGATCGAGGAAGCCGCCGAGGCCCGCCGTCAAGCCGAAGAGAAACTGGCCGAAGTGGAGCAGAAGATGAAGGCGCTGGATGAGGAGGTGGAGAACATCCGTCAGCAGGCCCGCCAGGAGGCCGCCGCCGAACGCCGGCGCCTGTTGCAGGAAGCTCGGGCCGACGGCGAGCGCATCGTGGCCGCCGCCGAGCGCGAGATCGGAAACCTCAAGCGTCAGGCGCGGGCCGAACTGAAGGACTATGCTTCGCAGTTGGCTCTGGAGATGGCTGAAGAACGCATTCGCGAATCGATGACGGAGAAGGACGAGGCCGAACTCGCAGACCGTTTCTTCGTGCGGCTGGCCCAGACCCGCACTCCTGGCGACGCAAACTGAGGATCAAGACGCCATGATGATTTCCAGTACGGCTCTGACCTACGCCAAAGCGCTGGCCGATGTGACCGTCGAGGCCGGTGTCGAAGACCAGGTGTTGTCTCAACTTAAGGACTTTCAAAGCATGGCGCCCGAGGGCTCGGAACTGAGTGAAGTGTTGCTCAATCCTACCCTGCCTTTCTCGGTCAAGCGCAAGATCGTGGACCGGGTTGCCGCCGCCGCGGGCCTTTCCAAGACCACCGTCAACCTGCTGTTGACTTTGATTCAAAACGCTCGCTTTGAGCGACTCGGCCAGGTCGTCGAGGCTTACCGGCACGAGTTGGACCGCCGCAAAGGCATTCAGCGGGCCGACGTTTTTTCCGTGCACCGGCTGGAGCCGGCCCTGCGTTCGCGTTTGGAAAAGGAAGTGCCCGAGATCATGGGCTCACGAATGACCTTCGACTATCACATTGACGAATCCCTTATCGGCGGCATCAAGGTTCAGGTCGGCTCGACCGTCCTGGACGGATCGGTGCGCAGCCAGTTGAACGAGATCGGACGGCGGTTGAGCAGCCGCTGACAGTGCAATAACAGGAGCGCAAGATGGCGATTAAAGCAGACGAAATCAGTCGCATCATCAGGGAGCAGATCAAGGACTTCGACTCCGACGTCCAGGTCAGCGAAGTGGGAACGGTCATTTCGGCCGGCGACGGCATCGCCCGCGTCCACGGCCTGGACAAGGTGATGGCCCTGGAACTCCTCGAGTTCCCGCATGACGTGTACGGCTTGGCCTTCAATCTGGAAGAGACCAACGTAGGCACCATTCTCTTCGGCGAATTCCACGAGATTCAGGAAGGCGACGAAGTGCGGCGCACCAAGAAGATCATGAGCGTGCCGGTCGGCCAGGCCATGCTGGGACGCGTGGTGGACTCGCTGGGCCGTCCCCAGGACGGCAAGGGGCCCATCGAGAGCTCCGAGAATCAGCCGGTGGAAAAAATCGCCCCCGGAATCATCGCCCGCAAGCCGGTGGCCGAGCCTCTTCAGACCGGAATCAAGGCCATCGACTCCATGATCCCCATCGGACGCGGACAACGCGAGTTGATCATCGGCGACCGCCAGACCGGAAAGACGGCCATCGCCATCGACACCATCCTCAATCAGAAGAACAGCGATGTCATCTCCATCTACGTGGCCATCGGACAGAAGCGCTCCACCATCGCCCGCGTGGTCAAGACCCTGGAAGACAACGACATGATGGACCGCTGCGTGGTGGTTTCGGCGGCTTCTTCCGATCCGGCCACCATGCAGTACCTGGCTCCTTATGCCGGCTGCACCATGGGCGAGTACTTCCGCGACCGGGGACAGCACGTGCTTATCATCTATGACGACCTCTCCAAGCACGCCGCCGCCTACCGCGAAGTCTCGCTGCTGCTGCGCCGTCCCCCCGGCCGCGAGGCCTTCCCCGGAGACGTCTTCTACCTTCACAGCCGGCTGCTGGAGCGGGCCGCCAAGCTCAACGACGAGAACGGTGGAGGAAGCCTGACCGCCTTGCCCGTCATCGAGACCCAGGCCGGCGACGTTTCGGCTTATATCCCCACCAACGTCATCTCCATTACCGACGGCCAGATCTATCTTGAGAGCGACCTCTTCAATGCCGGCACCCGCCCGGCGGTCAACGCCGGACTTTCCGTCAGCCGCGTGGGGGGCGCCGCTCAGATCAAGGCCATGAAGCAGGTAGCCGGGAAACTGCGTCTGGAGCTTTCCCAGTACCGCGAACTGGCCGCCTTCGCCCAGTTCGGCTCGGATCTCGACAAGGCCACCCAGCGCCAGTTGGCGCGTGGGCAGCGGCTGACCGAGATCCTCAAGCAGCCTCAGTACCAGCCGCTGCGCGTCTCTCAGCAGATCGCCATCATCTACTCGGCCACCAACGGCTTTCTGGACGACATCCCGGTGGACGAGGTGGTCGAATTCGAGGCCGGCATGCACCAGTTCTTCGAGAGCACCCAATCCGCCCTGCTCAACGAGATCGAAGAGAAGAAGAAGCTGGACGACGATCTGATGGGACGCCTCAAGTCGGCCGTGCAGGATTACAAGACCCGCTACCAAGAGGAAAAGCAAGCCGCCCCGGCGGCTTAGAAGGAGCAGCGAATGCCTGCTGGAAATCTCATCGACCTGCGGCGGCGCGTCCGCTCGGTCAAAAACATCCGCCAGATCACCCGCGCCATGAAGTTCGTCTCTGCTTCCAAGCTGAAGCGGGCTCAGCAGCGGATCGAGGATGCCCGGCCCTACGCCAAGCGCATGCTGCAGGTCTTGAACTCGGTGGCCGCCCGCCTGGAAGGCGCTCCCCACCCCCTGTTGGAGCAGCGCGAGGGCGACCGCACGATGCTGGTGGTGATCACCTCAGACAAGGGACTGTGCGGAGCCTTCAATACCAACATCATCCGGGCCGCCGCACGCTACATCGAAAGCGAACAGCTCAACGAGAGCATCAGCCTGACGCTGGTGGGACGCAAGGGCGTGGATTGGTTCAAACGCCGCACCTGGCCCGTCAAACACCAGTACGTCAACATCATGAGCCAGGTCGACTTCGAGTACGCGCAGCAGATCGCGCGCACGCTCATCGACTACTACGGCGACAGCAAGCTCGATTCCGTCTACCTGGTCTACAACGAGTTCAAGTCGGTCATCCAGCAGGAAATCGTCATCGAGCCGCTGCTTCCCATTCAGCGGCTGGAGGGCCAGGAGGAGCAGCGGGGTACAGGATACATCTGGGAGCAGCCTCCCGACGTGGTCCTCGACCGCCTCTTGCCCAAGCACGTTGAAACCCAGATTTTCAGGGCCATGCTGGAATCGGAGGCGGCCGAGCACGGAGCCCGCATGACGGCCATGGATTCGGCGACACGCAACGCCAAGGAGGTCATCGACGACCTCACCTTGAAAGCCAACCGCATCCGTCAGGCCTCCATCACCACCGAGATTATCGAAATCGTCAGCGGCGCCGAGGCGCTGGAGCAAGAATAGGAGTTTTCAAAATGCCGCAAGTAGGAAAGGTTCTTCAAATCATGGGACCCGTGGTGGACGTGGTCTTCCAAGCCGGGCACGTCCCCAAGATCTACAACGCCATCCACGTTACCTCGGAAGGATTCGACACCGAGATTCCCATCGACGTCACGCTGGAAGTCGCCCAGCACCTGGGAGAAGGCGTAGTCAAGTGCGTTGCCATGGCGCCTACCGATGGAATGGTGCGCGGCATGAAGGCCATCGACACGGGGCAGCCCATCTCGGTTCCCGTCGGCAAAGCCACTCTGGGACGCGTCCTCAACGTGTTGGGCCAGCCGGTGGACGAAAAAGGTCCCGTGGAAGCCGAGAACAACTGGCCGATCCACCGCGCCGCGCCCGAGTTGGTCGACCAGAGCACCGACACCGAGATGCTGGAGACCGGCATCAAGGTCATCGACCTTATTCAGCCCTTCCCCCGGGGAGGCAAGATCGGACTCTTCGGCGGCGCCGGCGTGGGCAAGACCGTCATCATCATGGAGCTGATCAACCGCGTGGCCACCAAGCACGGCGGCTACTCGGTGTTTGCCGGCGTGGGCGAACGCACCCGCGAGGGCAACGACCTGTTGCTGGAGATGCAGGAATCAGGCGTGCTCGACAAGGCCTCGCTGATCTACGGCCAGATGACCGAGCCTCCAGGAGCCCGCCTGCGGGTGGCGCTGACCGGACTCACCGTGGCCGAGTACTTCCGCGAGGAAGAGGGCCAGGACGTGCTGCTGTTCATCGACAACATCTTCCGCTTTACCCAGGCCGGGTCGGAAGTGTCGGCCCTGCTCGGCCGCATGCCTTCCGCCGTGGGATACCAGCCCAACCTGGCCACCGAAATGGGCGAACTGCAGGAGCGCATCACCACCACCAAGAAAGGCTCCATCACCTCCATTCAGGCCATTTACGTGCCCGCCGACGACTATACCGATCCGGCTCCCGCCACCACCTTCGCCCACTTGGACGCCACCACTGCGCTGGAGCGCTCACTGACCGAGAAGGGCATCTACCCGGCCGTCGACCCGCTGGCCTCCACCAGCCGCATCCTCGACCCCGGAGTGGTAGGCGAAGAGCACTACAACACGGCCCGCCAGGTGCAGAGCATCCTGCAGCGCTACAAGGACCTGCAGGACATCATTGCCATTCTGGGAATCGACGAGCTTTCCGAAGACGACAAGCTAACGGTGGCCCGGGCCCGCAAGATCGAGAAGTTCCTCTCCCAGCCCTTCTTCGTGGCCGAGCAGTTCACCGGACTGGAGGGCAACTACGTGCCCATCGAGGAAACCGTCCGCAGCTTCAGGGAGGTCTGCGAAGGCAAGCACGACGACGTCCCCGAACAGGCCTTTTACATGGCGGGCGGCATCGACGACGTGCTGGAGAAGGCCGAGGAGATGAAGAAGTCAGAGGAGGCTGCCTAACCTGCCGGGCAGCCCCGGGGGTTAGACCCTCCATAGCCTTGGCGAAGGAGGGCCGCCCCAACCAGCCTGGAACAGAGGAAACGGTCGCCAACCCGAGCGAAACAAGTCATGGCCGACAACAAAATACGTCTGGAAATCGTCACGCCCAAGCGCCTCTTCTTCAGCGGCGAGGTCGAGAACGTCAGCGTCCCCGGCGCGGAGGGCTACCTGGGCATCCTGCCGGGGCACGCTCCCCTTCTCTCGGAGCTCAAAACGGGCGTGATCACCTACAGCGAGGGCACCCGCACTACCCGTCTCTACAGCGGCTGGGGATTCGTGGAAGTGCTGCCTGACCAGGTGTCGGTGCTGTGCGAAGAAGCGGCCCTACCCCAGGACATCGACGTCGAGAAGGCCCGCAAAGACAAGTCGCGGGCCCAGGAACTGCTGGCCTCCAAGGACCCCGAAACCGACTACCGCCAAGCCTTGCAAATGCTCAAACACGCCGAAGCCCGCCTGGAAGCCGCCCAGCACAGCTAATCGAACAGCAGCAGGCGTGGAGGTTTTGTTATAATGAGCGGCTTCGGAGAGAGCCCGTGCTGGGGGATGGTGTAATGGCAACACGCGTGGCTCTGGACCATGAGATCGGGGTTCGATACCCTGTCCCCCAGCCAGTTCGAAGTTCGAGTTGCAAGGTTCGAATGACGAACTGACGCCCCTGCCTTTTCCCTCACCAATCCATTCGCACTTCGAATATCGCACCTCGCATTTCCCTCCTCGCTTTCCCTTTGCGACATCTGCATCTTGGCGCGTGTCCGGGTGTTGCGTCATACTAGGAGGCGCCTCGGAGGGGGAGACAAGCGTTATGAAGATTGTTGTCACGGGCGCTACGGGGATGATCGGCAAGCCTCTGTGCCGCCGGCTTCTGGATGACGGTCATGAACTGATCATCCTCTCCCGCAGCGCCGCCAAGACCGCAGAGATCTTTCCCGACTCGGAGATCATTTCCTGGGACGCGGTTTCCGAGCCGCCTCCCGCACGGCTTCTGCAGGGAGCCGAGGCCGCCGTTCACCTGGCCGGCGAGAGCATCGCCGAACGCTGGACCAAGCAGCGCAAAGAGGCCATCCACGACAGCCGCGTCTTCGGCACCCGCAATCTGGTCCATGGCCTGCTGGCCTGCGAGCCCAAGCCCCGGCTGCTGCTGTCCGCTTCGGCCGTGGGATTTTACGGGAACACGCAGGACGAGACGGTGGATGAGAGTTCACCGGCGGGAAAGGGCTTTCTGGCCGGGGTCGGCGTCCGTTGGGAAGAGGAAGCGCTGCCCGCCGCGGAGGCCGGGATGCGGTTGGTTCTTCTGCGCAGCGGGATCGTCCTGGATGCTTCGGGAGGCGCTCTCGGGAAGATGCTGACTCCCTTCAAGCTGGGATTGGGCGGCCGGCTGGGCAACGGGCGTCAGTACATGTCGTGGATTCACCTTGAAGACCAGGTGCGCGCCATTCTTCATTGCTTCAACAAGGAAGAGGTTCATGGCCCCGTCAACCTGGTTGCGCCGAATCCGGTCAGCAACAAGGAGTTCACGCGCACCCTGGCCAAGGTCTTGAGGCGTCCGGCATTTCTGCCCGCCCCCGCTTTTATCTTGCGTCTGGTTTTGGGCGAAATGGCCGAGCAGATGCTGCTGCAAGGGCAGCGGGTGGAACCGGGGGTCCTGCAGCGGACGGGCTTCGAGTTCCAGCATCCGCGATTGGAGAAGGCGCTGCGCGACCTGCTCTAGGGCCACTAGGTGGCCAACAAGTTCACGCACGTGTCAAGTTTTCAGTGACCGCGGTTAAGGCCCAAGCAGCCTCATACCGCCGAGAGGCAATTTCTAGATGAACGAACCGATTGCCGAAACCATCAAGCCGGCTTTGACGTTTATAGGCGAGAGCGCCGCGTCGCGGCGGGGCTCGGAAAAGCAAATGAAGATCCCTGATTCTCGGGAGGAGATAATGAGAAGAGTTTTCTTGGGCGTCCTGACAATTGCTCTGATGTCACTGCTGGCAGCGCCTGCGGCATTGGCTCAGCGGGACACTGCCGAAGCCGACATTGACGGCAAACAGATCAGCATCGATTATGGACGGCCCTCACTGGCGGGACGCGACATGCTGGGTCAAATGCAGCCCGGCCAGGTGTGGCGCATGGGAATGAACAGCGCAACCATGTTGCGCACCGAGACTCCGTTGATGTTCGGTGATGCCCGGGTCGAGCCCGGCAGCTACCGCCTCTGGGCCCGCTTGGCGGAAAACGGTCAGTGGGAATTGATCCTGAGTTCCAATCCCGGATGGTATGACGGAGGCGCGAGCGACGTGGCGGTGGTCCCCTTCGAGACAGGCTCGACCGACGAGAAGGTGGAACAGTTCACCATCGAAATCGAAACGGACGGAAGGCTAGGCGCCATCGTATGCACCTGGGACATGCTGAAACTGACCGCCGGCTTCAGCGCCCCCTAGTCCCGCGGCTGCTGCCTCAATTGACCTGCAAGGTGACGCCGCTTTCCTTGAGCCGGATGTTGACCGTCACGCTCTTGGGATGGGTGGGCACGATTTCCAGCCCGGCATTGAACCCGAATTCGCTCAGGCTCAGGTTGTAGGAGCCGGGAGGCGCCTGCAAGCTGGCGTAGCCCACCGGTCCGCGGAAATCGATGCGGGACGACCTGTAGGTCTGCCCGCCTCCCCGCATGGTGAAGCGCAGGTTGGCCATGCGGTAAATGTCGAAGCGGTAGTCGGCGTCTTTCGATACCCGGACGGTGATGGTGCGCGGCTCGCGGGCCGCCTGCTCGCGCTGTTTGCGCTCCCGGTAGCGCTGGGCGACCTGATTCAGGGAGTCTCCCAGGCTTTCCTCCAGCCACTGCTCGTAAAGTCCTTGATCGTTGACTTCGGAAACCACGTTGTTGATCAACTCCTCCAGGTCGGGAGCGTCCTTGGCAAATCCTACCCCCACGGGATAGGTTCCCACCACATCGGGCAGCAGTTCCAGATGCCCGGCTCCGGTGACGGTGGCCAGCGAGAAAGCCGCCATGCGGCGGTCGTCGATGGCCAGGTCGACTTCTTTCCGGCGCAGGGCCAGCACGGCGTCATCGAGACTCGGGAAGGCCACCGCCACGCTCTCGGCGTAGTTCTCTAGGATGAACTCTTCAACGGCCGATCCCTTGCGGACGCCGATCTTCATGCCCGCGACGTCGGAGGCGGAGGGCGAGTCCATGGGGCGATGGGTGGGATTGGCGATGAAACTCAGTTCGGCGGTGTAATAGGGCTGGGAAAAGGCGATCTGCTGTTTGCGCAACTCGGTGATGCCCAAGGCGCTGACGGCGCAAAGCACTTCCCTGTTGGCCACCGAGGGAACCAGGCCTGCAAAGGTGCGCGAACCCACGACCATTCTGACATTCGACCCCACCGCCTCGACGATGCGCTTGGCCAACTCGTAGTCAGGTCCGGCGGGTTGGGCTTCCTGCTGGTAGATGAAAGGTCCGGCCAGAGGGACGGCGGCGATTACAGCGGTACGCTCCGTTCTGGCCGACTCCAAGGGCGAGGCCCCGTCCCCGCAGGAGAGTAAGGCCAGCGACAAGGTCAAAAAGATCAGGACGGCGATCTTGCTTTTCGTCATTTCTCAGTACCTCGGCATATCCTCGTCTCGGTTCATCAATCTCCCGAACCCTCGCTGCCGCTGCCCATGGCGGTCCGAATCTCTTCCTCGGCGCGCCGCAGCCTGGTGCGGGCGTCGGCCCCGTTGAGGATATCGTGCGCCGCTTGCCAGTAGGCTTGGGAGACTTCGTCATAGCGGTCTCCCGCTTGCAAAGCGGGGCGCAAGACGGCCTTGTTGAGGTAATCCTCGATCTTGAGGAAGAAAGGCATTGCGTCGAGCACGGCCGGATCTTTATAGAGGTCGGGCATGGTGGGTGCGAAGGTGCCGCCGATGGCGCGCATGCGCTGCTCACGGTCGCGGACCAGGAAACGGACCAGCTCGGCCGCCTGGCTGGGATGATCGGAGTAGCGCGAGATCATCAGTCCCCAGCCGCCTAGAGTCATGGCTGAGGCGTAGCCTCCGCTGGGCAGTTCGGTGACGTTGAACTTGTCGGCCAGGTAACCGTCCTGCTTGCTGAGGGCGTAGGCATTGGTCCAATTGCGCATGAAAGCAGCATTGCCGCGCTGCCAGATGGCTCGCGAGTCGTCTTCCACAAAGGAAACGGTTTCTTGGGGAGAAATGTCAGCGATCCAGGAAGAAGCCCTCTGAAAGGCTACGGCCGTCTCTTCGTTGCTGACCGACGGATTGCCCTCCTCGTCGAGGATTCCGCCCCCGCCGTGAGAGTACTGCCACTCCAGGGCATTGCAGGTCAGGCCCTCGTAAGCCCCCCCTTGCCACACATAGCCCCAGAAATCCGGCCGGCCGGCCGCTCGCTCGCCGGCCTGAATGGCGCTGGCCATGTCGTAGAGTTCGCCCCAGGTCTTGGGCGGCCCCTCGAATCCGTACTTCTTGAGCAGGTCGGTGCGGTAATAAAGCACCGGCAGGTCGGTGAACCAGGGCACCGCAACCAGTTTCCCGTCCACCTCGTAGGACTCGAGAATCTTGGGGAAATGCATCTCCAGATCGGAACTTCGCATGTAGTCCCGCATGTTCACTGCATGCTCGGCGACGATGGCCGGCCAGATCACGTCCACCTGCAAGATGTCGACATCAGAGGACCGCTGGTCGAAGATCTTCTGATAGAATGTCAGCCTTTCGCTGCTGTTGGCGGGCGTGGGCCGCACCACTACGGTGATGTTGGGATGCAGGTTTTCGAAGCGCCTGGCTCCATCGACCGTCAGCTCCAGCTCCTGCCCGGAAGCTCCGCCGGCGACGGTCAAAGTGACCGGACCCGAGGAGCAGCCCCAACCGAGCACGCAGAGGAGAGCCAGAACAACTGCCAGTGTCCTTTGTGCCATGTGTCCTCCCTTCAAGGATGACCGGATTGCCCCCGGCAATCCTCTTCCAGCCTGTGTCCTGAAAGAACTCACCTCAGACTAGACCATGACGTTTGTGGGTGCAAGGGAAACAAGACTGTTCTGGTGAGGCTTTGCGCCTCTTTTGGCGGCGCTCGGACCACCCCTACCAGAAAGAATGAGGGGAGAGAGTCATTTGGTGCGTTGACTCACATAGGGAAGGAAGTAATGGACCGATAATGCTTCCAAGCACGCCTTCTTGAGGAGAACGTCCCATGGCCTGGATCACGACTTACATCTTGCTTAGCATTGTGGGTTTTTACGGCTTGCTCTCGCTCTTTCTGCTGACGCGGCTGATCAGAGGCTGGCTGGGGCCGGAACCTCGGCCGACCTACCATGAACCGCCTCTGCCCAACTGGACTCCTTCCGGGACCGGCACCAGTTCGGAGACCAAGGTCCGCTTCTACTGAATCCCCACGCCCGCCAGTCGCGCAGCCTTGCGTGAGCCAACCTTTTGTCATTCCCAAGCGACGCTACGAGGCCCTCACCGGGAAGGTCCGGGTTCGTCCGCTGACGATTGTTGCCCGGCCGCTTCAACCGCTGGAGGAGGGGCGGGATTGGGCTTGTAGAGCGTGACCAGACACCCGCCCAGGGCGGCCAGGATGATCCCCAGAAGGAAGGGCCAGCGCAGAGCGCCGAAACCGCCCTGGGGAGGATGCAGGATCAGCGCCGTCACGGCGTTGACGATGGGCGCTCCGGCGAAAACGATCGACATGACGACGGCCGGAGTCCCCTTGGCGCCGAAGGCCAGCAAGACACAGAAGGCCCCGATAGCGCCCACGATCCCCGCCAACAAAGAGAACCACATGCCCTTTCCCGGGAGATTCCAGTCGGCTCCGTTGATGAGAAGCACGGCCAGAGGAGCCAGCACGGCGGTGATGAAATAGGCGATGCCGACAAATAGGAAGGCCTTGTAGCGTCCATTGACGGGATCGGCCATCTGCACCTGCCCGGCGTGCAGCAAGATGCCGTAGAATCCCCAGGAAAAAACCGTCATCAAGGCGAAAATCAGCCAGGCCATGCCGGGCTGAGAGGCATTGGGTTCCATGCTCCGTGTCTCCTTTCCAGTCTCCTCGCCCCCGTCTCCAGGAAGGCGCCCGCCAAGAGGGCTCGGCGGTCGGCCGAGCAGCGATCTTAGCAGTTCGCCAAGGGCCGGGCCAAGCAGCGGTGAACTCCGCGCCCGGCCTTTCCGTACAATGAATGCATGGACGACCGCCAGCAATATCAAAAGCGTATGGAAGAGCGGATCAACTCTTTGGGACGACGCATCGACGAGCTTCTGTCCCAGGCCGAGGCCAGCGCCCGACGCGAATGCCAACAACTGCCCGACCGCCTCAAGACAGCGCGGGTCAAGCTGGATGAGTTGGGACGGGAAAGCGAGGAGGCTTGGAGAGATCTGCGTCCAGGCTTGGAAAAGGCCTGGGGCGAACTGCGCCAAGCCGTCAGACAGGCCTCGAGCCGCTTCCGCTCCTCGCAGCAGGCCGGCGAACCGGACCCCTAATCCGCATCAGCAGCTCCTTCCCGGCCGCTGCGCACTTCCAGTTCGCGGACGCGCCGGCGCAGCCGCCTCAGTTCCTGCTGCAATTGGGGCAAGCGGCGCAGCAGCGCCTGCGACTTGAGTTCCTGACGGTGATCGCGCGCCGGGTGCCCTGAAACGACGCTGCCGGAGGGAATGTCCTTGGTCACCGCGGCCCGGGTCAGGACGCTGACGCCGTCCCCGATGGTGACGTGGTCGACAACTCCCGTCTGTCCCGCGAGAACGCAATTCTTGCCGATGCTGACGCTTCCCGAAATGCCTACGCAGCCGACGATCACCGTGTTCTCGCCGATGCGGCAGTTGTGGCCCACGTGGACCAGGTTGTCGATCTTCACGCCCCGCTCGATGAGAGTGGACCCGAAGGTGGCGCGGTCGACGCAGCAGTTGGCTCCGATCTCCACCTCGTCCTCGATGACGACCGTCCCCGTCTGCTCCAGCTTGAATTGCTTGCTGCCGTCGAAGACGTAGCCGAATCCATCCGCTCCGATCACCGTCCCGGAGTGAATCACCACGCCGTCGCCCAGGCGTACGCCCGGATAAAGAACCACGTTGGGATGCAAGGTGCAGCCGCGTCCGATGCGCACGTCTTCTCCCGCCACTGCGTTGGCCCCGATGCTGGTCTGCTTGCCTACCACGACACGGTCGCCCAGAACGGCGGCGGGATGGATGGAGACGGGTTCCTCGATCTGACAGTCCTCGCCGAAGTGAGCCGAGACGGGCAGCCCAGCGCCTTGAAAGGAGCGCCGGTGAAAGAGCGAGACGACCTGGGCGAAGGCCAGCTTGGGATGGTCGGCGCCCAAAAGCGACGGTCCGCTCCAGCCGGCGGCGGAAGCCTCCTTTTCCGCCACCACCTGCAGGGGCACTATGGCCGCCGAAGCCCGGCAGCGGGAGAGCCGGCGCAGGTAGCGGGGATGGCCCGCCAAGGTGATTTCGCCCGGGCCGGCCTCCTGAAAAGGACGCACGCCCTCGATCTCCAGACTGCTCTGGCCCCAGGCGCGTCCCCCCACGTGCTCAGCCAACTCTCCCAGGGTATGCATGGGGCCGATTCTAACTCACTCCTGGGGCGACGGGGGAAGCGAAGCCACCGGCTTGCCCTCTTCGACCAGCACCAGGCGGGGACTCTTCTCCTGGTCCAATCCCAGCGTAACTCCGCTGCCGCGGCTCTGAGCGCGGAAGCCCAGCGAGGAAGGGCTGAGGACGGCGGCCACCCAATCCTGGCTGCCCGCCTCGCGCAAGCGCACGCGGGGGCCGTCGGCGGCGGCCTCCAGGCCCAGGACAATGTC
The DNA here is from genome assembly GCA_035471785.1 of Acidobacteriota bacterium. Lineage (NCBI taxonomy): Bacteria > Pseudomonadati > Acidobacteriota > Acidobacteriota bacterium. The sequence goes on along the minus strand of DATIPQ010000146.1, from coordinate 69,428 downwards.
CGATGTCTCCGAGTACAGGTCCACCTGCGGTCCTCGTTCGTCGACCAGCAGAAGGCTGCGGATGCGTCCCTCGCGGTCGGTCAGGGAGAGGGCTGGAATGGCGGTGCGGGAGAGGGTCAAACCCAGGCGGTAGGCACTTCCCGGCGAAGACAGCACCAGGCCGCCGTGGCCGCTGGAAGCCAAGGCCAAGCGTCCCCGCTCGCGTCCCTGCTCATCGTAGAGGATCAATCCGCGTTGACCGTCCGCCCGCGGACTCTGGCCCAGACGTCCCCACAGCACTCCCTCCTGGTCCAGCAGGCGGATTTCCCGCACTTCGAGAACAGGCGCGGGGCCGGGGTCCTGGGCCGCCCAGGCCACTGAAATGCCTTGCCACAGGCTTTGGCTGAGAAAGCCTCCCAGCAGGCCGAAAAGGGCCAACCCCATCCAGGGCCTAGCGGACCTCGCATGCGTCGTCGGTGCGTTTTCCATGCCTGTCATCTTACGGCACTGAAATCGCCTGGGAGGGAAAAACGACGTTTTTCAGAAAGAAGCCGGTCTAAAAAAAGTCGTTTTTCCCTCCCAGGCGATCAGTTGATGCCGCCGGCCTCAGCGGCCCGGGCGGGAGAGGAGGCGCTGCAGGTTGGCTTCGGGCTGCTGAGTGTCGCGGCCCACGATGCGGCCCTTCTCCTCTCCTTCCACAGTCACGACGAAGGTGGGAACCTGTTTAATGCCCGCATCCGTCGCCGTGGGATCATTGTTGAAGTCGCGCGGGAGGCCCCAATAATCGAAGGTGATGCCGGTGTCGCCGAGCAGTTCCTGCAACTTCATCAGCTTGGGCACATTTTCCTGGCAGAAGGGGCACCAGGAGCCGAAATAAACACGCACCTGCGCTTTGCCTTCGAAGGTCTGCAGCAGACGCATCACATTGGGATCGGGCTGGTATTCCTCAGCGCGGCGGCGATAAAGGGGATCGTAGGTCTTGAGATCCTGGGCCGTTTGCAGACCCAGCAGATAGGGCTTGGGGCGAAGCTCCAAACTATGTCCGTCGAACTGCAGGCTGACGGTCTGATCGGCAGCCACGCGAAACTCGCCCATGTTGCGCAGGCTGACGCCCGAGGCAATGGCTGCGCTGTCTTCACGGGCCTCCACTTTCTCAGCGGAAACGGCCGCCACTTGCGACTTCCCCGGCAACAGCACCACAGCATCCTCGAAGGCTTGGGTGAGGATCAGGAAGGCCGGCGGCGACACGGAATGGTAAAGGCGCGCTTGCGCGTCGACCCGACCGTCCACCGCCACCTCGAATTTTCCGATGCGCGAGAAGTTGTCGTAGTCGGCCGCCGCCCGGCCGCTGACCGGCACGACCGCCATCCCCACGAGTCCAGCCAGTAGCAAAACCGTTCTCATCACTGGAACCGAGCCCATAGTCATCTCCTTGTCGCTGCTACTTTGAGAGTCGTCAAATCGACACGTCGTTGCAATAAGAAATTCATTATAGCCCGTCGCCCCGCAGACGGCACCTCTCCCCCCCCCGACAGACCCTCGAATTGAGCTCATATGCTATCCTTGGCCCTCACCTTGATCCATATTGACACTGGAGTTTTGCGACCATGAAAGCACCGTATATCCGCTTGTTCGTACTGCTCATTTCCCTGCTTCTGCCGGCCGCGGCTTGCGGCGGTGTTTCCTCTGCCGAGGAACCTGCTGAAGGGGCGGCCGAAACCGCCTCCGCAGACAGCTCGACAGGTTCCGACGGGTCCTCAGATCGGCACGATGCAGACATGGAGGGGGAATCAGAAGAGCCGGCTCAGGAGTCCGCTCCCCAATCGGCTCAAGAAGGGAATGAAGCCGAAGGGTCCCATCCGGCCATGCTCAATCCTGCCCTGGCAAACGAAACCGCGCCCGCCAGCTTTCTGGTGCGCTTCACCACCACCAAGGGCGAATTCCTTGTGGAGGCCCACCGCGACTGGGCCCCCAAGGGGGTCGACCGCCTCTACAACATGGTCAAGATCGGCTACTTCGAAGACATCGCCTTCTTCCGCATGGTCCCGGGCTTCATCACCCAATTCGGCCTCCACGGAGATCCCGCCGTCAACCGGGCCTGGCGCAGCGCCCGCCTCGAGGACGATCCCGTCACGCAACCCAATCTGCCCGGCTACCTGACCTTCGCCACAGCCGGCCCCAACAGCCGTACCGTTCAACTCTTCATCAATTTCGGGGACAATCGCGCTTCACTGGACAGACAGGGCTTCGCGCCCATCGGAAAAGTGGTTTCTGGAATGGACGTGGTGGAGTCGCTCTATACAGGCTATGGGCAACAGCCGAACCAAGGCCAGATTCATCAGCAAGGCAACAGCTATCTGAAAAGCAACTTTCCCGAACTCGATTACATCAAGAGCGCGGAGATCGTGGAACAGTGAGCCGGTGGAGCGGCGGGCCCGCCCGGTGGACAGCCGAGGACCGTTTCGGGTAGAAACGGTGGATGAGCAATAGCAACCCAGCACTTCGGAACCCTTCCCAGGCCGACCAGGAGGCGCCTCAGCGCTTCACGGCCCGTGTCGAGACCACCCAGGGCGATTTCAAGATCGACGTCCATCGGCAATGGGCTCCCCGGGGAGCCGACCGTTTCTATAATTTGATCAAAATCGGATTCTTTGAGGATATCGCCCTTTTCCGTGTCATCAGCGGATTCATGGCCCAGTTCGGCATCCATGGAGACCCTTCGGTTTCATCCGCCTGGAGGGACGCCCGCATCAAGGACGACCCTGTCAAGAAGTCCAATACGCGGGGACGCATCAGCTTCGCCACCTCCGGTCCCAATTCCCGCACCACTCAGCTCTTCATCAACTTCGGCGACAATTCGGGCCTTGACGGGCAGGGATTCGCGCCCTTCGGCGAGGTGAGCGAGGGCATGCGGGTGGTGGACTCGATCTACAAGGGCTACGGCGAAGGCGCCCCTCACGGCGCCGGCCCCGACCAGATGCGGATTCAGTCGCGGGGCAACCCGTACCTCAAGAAAGACTTCCCCAAGCTTGACTACATCAAGAAGGTGGAGATCGTCGACGAAGACTCCGACTAGACCATCAATTGCCTCGAAATCGCTGGTCTAGTCCGCCCTATCGGCCCTGGGAGGAGGACGAAACCTGGGGGGAAAGGTTGAGGCGCCGTCCGTCGGCGTAGATGGCGATGAATTCGTCGCCGGCGATTTGCAGCGCCGCAGGAGTCCCGCCCTTGTAGTAGTCACTGTTGAGGCCGGTGTCGATGAGCATGACTCTGCCCTGGAAGCGGCTGCGAATCCCCTTCTTCAACTGTGGAGTGTGCCCGACGACGAAGGCCCTGGCCTTGAAGCGGTCGGCGATCTCGGGAAGCAACTGGACGCCCTCCGTCTCCTCCCACTTGGCATAGCCGCGGAACCAGAGGGGTCCGATGGGAGAGTTGACGAACCAGGAGCCGTAGCCCAGTACTCCCCGCAGCAAGTCCAGGTAGTGGCGGTGCCGCGCCATGGCCTGATTAGGATTGAAAGCCCGCGACATGATCTGGCTGGGATCCCTCTGCTTCTGGAATTCGAACTCGTCGCGCACGGCGTCGATCATCTCCTGGACCGTGTAGTACTCGAGAATGATTCCCTGCCCCACCAGAGTCCTGCGGTAGGAGTCATAGGCTTTCAACTCGTTGCGGACGCGTTTGTTGATCTCCTTGAGGGAGAGCTGGGCCAATTGCGGCGACACCCCTCCGTGCAGAAAAACCACATCGCCCACCAGAGCCAAAGCCGGCCGCTCGCGAAGCCACTTGCCGTAGCGTCCCTTGGGGCCGAACGCCTCGCGATGCTCCACGAAGCCGGCCGGATGCTTGGCCCTCCACAGGGCCTTGCGGGCGGCATCGAAGACGGGCTCGGGCTTTCCCAGCTTCTTAGCCCGTTCCTTGCGGAACTTGATGAACTCCTCCAGATAGTCCGCCTGGCGCTGGAGCGAGTCGGCGTCGGCGAAAGCGGCGTAGGCCTCGGGATGGACATAGCGCAGATCACCCAGCACGTTCATGCCTTCGTGATTGCCCAGCAGCGAAACGACCTGCCCTCCCGCCCGCTGGGCCTGCCTTTCCAGATTGATGATCAGATCAAGGACGGCCTTGTCGTCGGGACCGCGGTCGATGAGGTCTCCCGTCTGCACGAAGACGTCCCTTCCCGCGGCCCAATTGCCTTGCTCATCGACGATTCCGGTGTGGCGCAGAATGGCGAGGAAATTGTCGAGGTTGCCGTGCACGTCGCCAATGGCTACGATGCGGCCGGCATCGCGGTCGGCGCCGCGCCCCTCAGCCGTCGTCAACAAGGCGAACGGCAAGAGCAGCAACAGCAGCGCCGAAACGGCCTTGCGGACGACCGTTGAAGCAGCTTCACACCTGAGGGTCTCGAACCTTGTCGACACGACTTCCTCCCTGACCTGGAATCCGTCCCGCGGGACGGCTATTCCATGAGCTTCTTGTAGGCGGCTACAGCGAGCTCGTCACAGCGCTCATTCTCGGGATGGCCGCTGTGCCCCCTGACATGCTCGAAGCTGACATCGTGGCGCGACACCGCCTGATCAAGCTCCTTCCAGTAGTCGGCGTTCTTGACCGGCTTGTATCCGCTGCCGGACTTGCGCCGCCACCCGTTGCGCTTCCAATTGTGAATCCACTCGGTGATCCCCTGAAGCACATAGGAGCTGTCGCTGACGACGTGCACCCGGGCCTTGCGCCTGAGCCTTTTCAGGCCCTCGATGACTGCTTGCAGCTCCATCTGGTTGTTGGTCGTGGACGGCTCGGCGCCGCTGGCCTCCAACTCCTTGCCAGTTGGTTGATGGCGCATCACGAAGGCCCAGCCGCCCGGTCCAGGATTGCCCGAACAGGCGCCGTCGGTGAATAGCACGACCTCGGCGTCCTCGGCCGAGCCTTGGTTTCGGAGCATATCCAGATCCTGACGAGCTGCGAATTATCCCCCACAGTATATCGGAACCAGGCCCACTGCGCTACTCCACCTGAGCCGACTGGCGGGCCAGGAAAAGCCAGGTGTCGACCACGGTGTCGGGATTGAGGGAAACCGAATCGATTCCCCGCTCCATCAGCCAGCGGGCCAGATCGGGGTGATCGGACGGGCCTTGCCCGCAGATGCCGATGTACTTGCCCCGACCGCGGCAAGCCTTGATGGCCTGGTCCATCAGAGAGAGGACGGCGGGGTTGCGCTCGTCGAAGATCTCGGCCACCAGACCGGAGTCGCGGTCCAGCCCCAGCGTAAGCTGAGTCAGATCGTTGGAACCGATGGAAAAGCCGTCGAAATGGTCGAGGAACTCTTCGGCCAAGAGGGCATTGGACGGCAACTCGCACATCATGATCACGCGCAGGCCCTTCTCTCCCCGGCGCAGCCCGTTGCGGGCCAGAAGGTCGATGACTTCCCTCCCCTCCTTGACGGTGCGGACGAAGGGAATCATGACCTCCACGTTGTCCAGTCCCATCTCTTCGCGGACTTGCTTGACGGCCCGGCACTCCAGCTCGAAACAGTCGCGGAATGAGTCGGCGACGTAGCGCGATGCGCCCCTGAATCCCAGCATGGGATTCTCTTCGTCCGGCTCGTAGCGGTCGCCTCCCAACAGGTTGGCATACTCGTTGGACTTGAAATCGGAGAGGCGCACGATGACGGGATAGGGCGCGAAGGCGGCCGCGATGGTGGCGATGCCTTCAGCCAGACGTTCGACGTAGAACTCGACCGGTCCGGCATAGCCCGCCATGCACCGGCCCACCTGCCGACGCAGGTCTTCGGGCAGGCTCTCGTACTCCAGCAGGGCTTTGGGGTGAACGCCGATCATGCGGGCGATGATGAATTCCAGACGGGCCAGTCCCACCCCCCGGTGGGGCGTGGCCTGAAAGTCGAAGGCCCGTTCGGGATTGCCCACGTTCATCATGATCTTGAAGGGCAACTCGGGCATCTCGTCGACTTTGGTCCGCGTCACTTCGAAATCCAGCAATCCTTCATAGACGAAGGCCGTATCGCCTTCGGCGCAGGAGACGGTGACCTGGGCGCCGTCGGGAAGCGCCTCGGTGGCGTCGCCGGTGCCAACCACCGCCGGGACTCCCAACTCGCGGGCGATGATGGCGGCGTGGCAGGTGCGTCCGCCCCGGTTGGTGACGATGGCGGCCGAGCGCTTCATGACCGGTTCCCAGTCGGGATCGGTCATGTCGGTCACCAGGACGTCGCCCTCTTCCACCTTGGACATCTCGTCCAATCCCCTCACCACGCGCACCCGTCCCGCTCCGATGCGCTGTCCGATGCTGCGCCCTTCCGCCAGCACAGGGCCCTTTTCCTTGAGCTGGTAGCGCTCCAGGGCTTGGGCCGGGGCGCGGCTCTGAACCGTCTCGGGACGCGCCTGAAGGATGTAGATGCAGCCGTCCTCGCCGTCTTTGGCCCATTCCACGTCCATGGGACGTCCGTAGTGGTCCTCGATCTGGACCGTTTGGCGGGCCAGATGCTCCACCTCCTGGTCGTCGAGCGAAAAGCGTCCTTGATCTTCCTGGGGCACGTCCACCGTGCGCACCAGCGACTTCCCGTCTTGGGCGTAGACCATCTTGACCGCCTTGCTGCCCAGTCCCCGACGCAGGATCGACTTCTTGCCCCGGCGCAGCGAGGGCTTGTAGACATAAAACTCGTCGGGATTCACCTGGCCCTGAACTACGGTTTCCCCCAGCCCGTAGCTGGAGGTGATGAAGACCACCTGATCGAATCCCGATTCGGTATCGATGGAAAAGGCCACTCCGCTGGATCCGATATCAGAGCGCACCATGCGCTGGATGCCCGCCGAAAGGGCCACCTGGGCATGCTCGAAGCCGTGATGGACGCGGTAAGCGATGGCGCGGTCATTGAAGAGGGAGGCGAAAACCTCGTGGACGGCCTGCTTGACCGCTTTCCAATCCCTGACGTTGAGGAAAGTCTCCTGCTGGCCCGCGAAAGAAGCTTCCGGAAGATCCTCGGCCGTGGCCGAAGAGCGGACGGCAACCGCCAGGTCCTCGACCCCGCAGGCTTGGCCCAGCTCCTGGTAGGCCTTGAACAGCTCCTCTTCCAGCCGGGCGGGGAAGGGCGTCTCCAGGATCATTTGTCGAATGGCCGCGCCGCGCCGGGAAAGCTCGTCCACGTCCTCGATGTCAAGGTCACGGAGACGCCGGCTGATGGCTTGGTCCAATCCGCCCTGGGCCAGGAATTCCCGGTAAGCCGAAGCCGTGGTGGCGAATCCCCGCGGAACCTTCAAGCCCATCCCGGAGAGGTTGGAAATCATCTCGCCCAAGGAGGCGTTCTTGCCTCCTACGCGAGGCACGTCGTCCATTCCAAGTTCTTGAAACCAAAGGATGTATTCACTCATGATCGGCTGCTCCCTGATCCCCTTCAATTATAGAGCACCGCCTCAGAACCGGCCACTAGCAGGCACGGTTTGGCCGGGCGGCCCGGGGAAGGTATCCTGATGGGCCATGAAGCGAACCGTCTTTTTCATCTCGGACAGCACCGGCATCACCGCCGAGGCGCTGGGCAGCAGCTTGCTCTCGCAGTTCGAGGACATCGAATTCGAACGGATCGCGCTGCGCTTCATCAAGACTCCGGAACAAGCCGAGGAAGTCGTCCGCCGCATCAACGAGGCGGGAGCCAAAGACGGCCAGAGACCCATCGTCTTCGACACCATCGTGCGTCCCGAAGTGCGCGAGATCATCGCCCACAGCGACGGATTCGTCATCGATTTCCTCAAGTCTTTCATCGGCAAGCTGGAAGAAGAATTGCAGGCCCAGTCGACGCTCTCGGTGGGGCGCTCCCATACCATCGACGAGCAAGGGCGCTACTTCTCGCGCATCGATGCCGTCAACTATGCCCTGAGCCACGACGACGGGGTGGGTACGGAGGGCTACGGACGGTCCGATCTGATCCTGGTGGGCGTATCGCGGTGCGGCAAGACCCCCACCTCCCTCTACCTGGCCTTGCAGTTCGGAGTCAAGGTGGCCAACTATCCCTTTACTCCCGAAGACCTGGAAAGCATGCGCCTGCATCCGGCCTTGAAACGCCACAAGAGTCGCCTCTTCGGTCTCACCATCGATCCCGAGCGCCTGCACGAGATCCGCAGCGAAAGGCGGGCCGGCAGCCAGTACGCCTCGCGGCGCCAATGCCAGTTGGAAGTCCGCGACGTGGAAGCCCTCTACCGGCGTGAAGGCATCCCTCACATCTCCACCACCCGCCGCTCGGTTGAAGAAATCGCCGCCACCATCATGACGGAGGCCGGCATCCAGCAGCGCAACTGAAAAAGCGGATTAGAACCTCGTGCAGACGCTGAACAGGGCCTGGCGGTGTACATCCCAAGGCAATCCAGAGGCAGCAGAGGCAGTTTGGTCGAGCATCAAGCTCCCTTGGCCTTCTAATGGCAATTTGGGATAGGCATAATGAGCTTATACAAGGACTGCTCAGTACTGATAAGACGCGAATTTTCTACTGGATTTCTACCCTGAGATTCGGTATCCTCTCCGCTCAGCCGCTAAGCATCGCCAATATCTCATGCTGATTCTGCGTTGATAAATCGACTTTACCAGGGCACGGTGGAGCTGGACGCCGAAGAGTGAGGACGGGCGGCTTGGCCGAGGCTGAATTTTTTTCAGGGGAACGACACAGACTCGGAAGGGGGGAGACATGCCGACCGACTTGGCCGGTAGCAGGGAGAAGACTGCCTGCACGACACAAGTCTGGGCGGGCCTGGCAGCCAAACGCCTTGAGAAGGCGGCCACGCTGCGAACCGTTCGCGCCCAGCAACAACACATCCACCGGCAACTGCGGAAAAATGGCGTGACCTTCGAGGGAAAGCGCATCGATGTGGCATTGATGCCCACCGTCGTGAGCGCCCGCGAGGTGAGGCGAGTCGCGGCACAGGGAAAGCTGGTCCGCAGCGGACTCGAGAAGCTGATCGCCGCTTTCCGCCACGAGCTGCGGCGCGGTCCAGGCCCCTTGCAGGAGGCTTTCCAGCCTTATCGACGCTGGTTCGGCCTGATCGAGCGCGAACGCCCCCGGCTGGGAGAGATCGGGCTGATGCGTTTTGACGGTATCCGCCAGCGCGAGGGCCAATGGACCTTCATCGAAACCAACACCGCCTGCGCCGGAGGAACCACGACTTGTCCCATCCTTCGCGCGGCCTGGCTGACCTCGCCGCTGGGGCGACGTGCGCTGCAAGGGGCTCGTTTGGAACGATATCGTCATGACCGCCCCTCGGCTTTCGTGGAATTCCTCTTCCGTCAGGCCGAGCGCATCGCGGGGCCCGGACGGGGGAATGTCGCCGCCCTCAATCACCGCGGCGACCTAACCTTCGAAATGGATTTGTGGGAGCAGGTGGCCCGCCGGCTGAGAGAGTCCGGCAAAGTCAGGGGCCGCTTCCTCTTGGGCGACGTCCGCGAGGTGGAGGTCGTGGACCAGACCGCCTGCCTGCGCGGCGTCCCGGTCGCCCTCATCCACAACAAGGTCGACCCTTTGGGCATCGATCCTGAGGACTCCGCCATCCAGGGCTGGATCGAGGCTTCCCGATTGTCCCGGACGGATTTCCTCAACAGCTTCGCGGCCCAGTTTCTGACCGAAGCCAAACGCGTTCTGGTATTGCTGCAGCGTCCCGACCTGCAGCACATCATCGGGCTGGACCGGCGCGAAAAACAGGCCGTCTGCGAGCTGCTGCCGCTGTCCGAGATCGTCCAGCCGGCCGACCGGCGCCAATTGACGCGTCTGCGCCGGCGGCGGCGCCAATGGGTGCTCAAGGCCGACGCGCTGACCCGTGGCGAGGGGGTTTTCATGGGCAACGAACTCACCTCCGAGGAGTGGGAAGGAGCCATCGCAGAGACTCGTCGCAATTTCGGCGTCATGCAGCGACGCATTCCCATTCCTCGCTCTCCAGCCATCGAGATCGCCCAGGGGCGGCTGAAGATCGGCCAGGAGCATTACGGCGTGGAGCTGTTCTATTTTGCCGGCCAATTCGCCGGAATCGCCAGCCGCTCACACCGCAATCAGATCTTCAACGTGGGCCACGGGGGGAAGGAAAGGGCCGTAGCCGCCATTGCGGAATGGCCTGGCCAGGATTCGTGCTTCTAGCCCGCTCTCGACAAGGCACCTCTCACTCACGGAGACCCGAAATGAAAAGTGACAAGGGCGCCCAAGCGCGTCCTCAGCGTTTTGTGGGCGCTGTCCCTCTCGACCGGCCTTCCCACCGGATATGGACCCAGGAGCAGTATCGAAGGGCCCGCTCCCTGCTCTCGCGCAAAGCCATTTGGGCCGACTTGCTGCATCTGGACCGCTGCGGTGAGCAAATGAGGGCCAATCCTCAGGCAAGCAAGGTTGAGATCGCCCTCATGCCCAGCTTGATACGCCAGCCGGCTTTACATTCGATGACCCGCGACGGGGACCTCATCCGCGCGGCCATGCTCAGGTTGATCGAAGTCTTCCGCAGGGACTATCAGCGGCGGCGGCTCGAAAAGTCCCTCTTCCGGGCTTTCCTGCCCTACAGCCGCTGGTGGGCCCTGGTGGCGCAGGAGCGAAGGCGTCTGCCCGCCATTCAGTTCATGCGCTACGACGTCCACTACGACGAAAAGCGCGGCCGGGGACGTTTTTTGGAAACCAACAGCGATTATCCGGGCGGATTCCTGCAATGCGCGCTGGTTCGCCAGGCCTGGATGAAGACGGCTCTGGCCGACGGGATGCTGCAGCGCTTGCAGACGGTCAGCTACAGCAGCGATCGGCCCGACGGTTTTCTCCACTTCCTGGCGGGACGGGCACGGCGGCTGGCGGGAGGTGGCCAGCGGCCGGCATTCGCGATTTGCAACGACCAGCCCGACCAGCGCAACGAAGTGTTGCTGCTCAAGCGCCTCTTCGAAGGGATGATGCGCCGGGGCGGCTTTCAAGACGTCGACTTTCTGCTCTGCCGCATGGAGGAAGTGGAGTGCCGCGGCGGGGGCGAGGTGCGGGTGCGGGGGCGACGCGTCGATCTTATCCACAACGAGTTGGAATTCCTCGACGTGGACCCCGAGAATCCCGCCATCGCCGGCTGGCTGGCCGCCTCGCGCAGCCCCCACTGCGACTTTCTCAACGCGCTGGGAGCTTGTTACCTGACGCAGACCAAGCGCATTGCCGCCGTCCTGGCCGATCCCGCCATCCAACACGAACTGGGTCTGAGCGGCGCTCAGAAACGGGCCGTCAAGAGGCGCTTTCCCCCCACCCGCACCCTGGGCAGCCGGGACTTGCAGCGCCATCCCCGGCACTGGCTGCGGGGCATCCCTGCACGCGACCTGGTGCTTAAGCCCGACGCCTTGGGCATGGGCGAGGGAGTCGTGGTGGGCCGAAACTGCAGTCCCCGCGAGCTGCGCCGGCAGGCCGGCCGCATCCTGCGTCAGAACGGAATCGTGCAGCGCTTCGTTCCCATGCCCCGGCGTTTCGGCTTTCAGCTTCAAGGAGAGCCCCAGCCGATCGTCGAGAACTATGGATTCGAGCTGTTCTTCTGGGGCTCGCAATTCGCCGGCCCCGTCAGCCGCAGCAGTCCTCAAGGAATCATCAACGTCTCAAAGGGCGGCAAGGAATCGCCGGTCCTGGTGGTCGCTGCCCCTCACATCCTGACCTGACTGTGTGAGAATGGTGTTCTTCCTCGGGTTGCCGGAGCGCCGGTGCGCCACGGCCCCCGGGGGGCGTTTGTGGGAGAGCGGAAGATAATTTGCTAGTGTAGGGCTTTCTCGGAGGAGCGCATGCAGATTCAAAAGAGCCGCATCATGGCTGGGTCGCTGAGGCGTCTGCTTCACCGCAACGCGCGGGGCCACGTGGTCAACATGCTGACCAAGATGCGCCCTCCCGACATTGCCAGGGCCATGCTGAACCTGGCCGAGCGGGACCAGATCGCCCTTTTCGGCATTCTCATGCGGGAAGACCGCCAGCGGGCCGCCGAAACGCTCAGCAACCTGGAGCCGGAGCAGGCCTCCAGCGTCCTCTCCAACCTGACCAGTCAGGAAGTCAGCGAGATCCTGCAGGAGTTGCAGACCGACGACGCCGCCGAGTTCATCTCCGCCCTTCCGCCCGAGCAGGCCCAAGAAGTGCTGGAGCTGATGGGGGTCAAGGAGTCCAAGGAGGTCCAGCACCTCCTCCAGCACCAGGACGAGACGGCCGGGCGCATCATGACGCCCAACGTCTTCGCCCTGCGTGAAGACCTGACCGTGTCAGAGGCCATTAACGCCATCCAGACCGGCACCGACCTGGAGATGGTCTTTTACCTCTATGTCGTCGATGACCGCAACCACCTGGTGGGAGTGGTGTCTTTGCGCCAGTTGCTGATGGTTCCGCCCAGCACGCCGCTGAGAAAGATCATGACCACCGACGTGATTTCGGTGACCACCGAAACCGACCAGGAGGAGGTGGCACGCATCGTAGCCCTCTACGACCTGCTTGGAGTTCCCGTCGTCGACTCCCAGCACCGCCTGGTGGGAATCATTACGGTGGACGACATCATCGACGTGATTCAGGAAGAAGCCACCGAGGACATCCTTCATCTGGCCGGCGTCAACCAGGACGACCACGTTTATACCTCGCGCTGGGATTCCTTCAAGCGCCGCATCCCCTGGCTGACCATCAACCTCGGCACCATCCTGGGCGCGGTTCAGGTGGTGGCACTCTTCGAAGAGCGCATCCAGCAGATGCCCTTGCTGGCCGTCTTCCTGCCGGTCGTAGCAGGTCTTGGGGGCAATGCCGGCACCCAGACCTTGACGGTGACGGTCAGAGGTCTAGCTTTGGGAGAGGTGAGCTGGTCCTCCAGCCGAAGCGTCCTCCTGAAAGAAATGACGTTGGGCATCTTCAATGGCCTTACCATCGGGCTTTTGCTGGGCCTGGTGGGGTGGTTCTGGCAGGGAGAGCCCGTCTTCGGAATGGTGCTGGGCGTCTCCATGGTGGGCACCCTGTTCTTCGCCAGCATCGTGGGCACCATCATTCCCGTCACCTTCAAGAAGCTGCGGGTCGATCCGGCCATCGCATCGAGCAGCCTCCTGACCACCTTGACGGACGCGGTGGGATTCTTCATCTTCCTCTTCCTCTCCACCAAGTACCTCCTGAGCTGAGGGCGGCGGACTCGAGGAAGGTTGGCCGGCCATGAGCGTACACCAGAGCGAGGCTCTTACCCTGCGCACCTACCGTTTCGCCGAATCGCACAAGATCGCCGTCTTCCTGACGCCCCGCTTCGGCCTTCTCAGAGCCGCGGCTTACGGGGCCATGGGACGGCGGCACCGCTACGGCAGTTCGCTGGAAGCGCTAACCCTGCTGCGCCTCTCCTTCAGCATCAGCGAGAACCGCGACTTGGCTACAATCCGGAACTGTGAGATTATACGTCCCTTTGCGGCCTACGGAATGAGCCTGGAGCACAGTCTTTACTCGGGCTACTTCGTAGAGTTGTTTTGTGAATTCGCCAAGGAGCGGCAGGCCGATCCCAAACTCTTTCGGCTGGCCCGTGCCGTCTCCCAGGATGCGGCCGCGGCGCCGTTGCCGCGCCTGGCCCGCTACCTGGAGCTTTGGCTGCTGCAACTGGAGGGCGTTCTGCCCGCCCTGGACAGCCGCATGCCCCGCCAACTGGCCGTCAAGGCCCGGGGCTTGATGAAACTGCCGCCCAACCGCCTTGCCGAGGCCGAGTTGGAAGCGGGTGAATTGAAGGATCTGGAAGCCGTCAACCTCCAGATGATCGAGTATCATCTGGAGCGCCGCTTGAAAAGCAGAAAGCTTATCGACGAACTGCTCTGAAACATCATGTCTGAAAAACCCCGCACATTCCAGGAGATCATCCATCGCCTGCTGGAGTTCTGGATGGACTGCGGCTGCGTGATTCAGCAGCCCTACGACGTGGAAGTAGGGGCCGGAACCATGCATCCCGAGACCTTCTTGCGCGTCCTCGGACCCGACCCTTACAAGGTGGCTTACGTGCAGCCCTCGCGGCGGCCCGCCGACGGGCGCTACGGAGACAATCCCAACCGCCTCTACAAGCACACCCAACTGCAGGTCATCCTCAAGCCCTCGCCCGACGACGTGCAGGACGTGTACCTGGAAAGCCTCCGCATGCTGGACATCCCGCTGGAGAGGCACGACCTGCGCTTTGAAGAGGACAACTGGGAATCTCCGACCCTGGGCGCCTGGGGCATCGGCTGGCAAGTGCTTCTGGACGGCCTGGAGATCACTCAGTTCACCTACTTTCAGCAGGCCGGCGGGCAGGATCTGATGCCCATTTCAGCCGAGATCACCTACGGGCTGGAGCGCATCGCCGCCTTCATTCTCGACTGCGACAGCGTTTACGACCTGCCCTGGGCTCCCCAGCACGACTATCGTCAGGTCCGCCATCGCGAAGAGTACGAGTTTTCGAAGTACAGCTTCGAGGTGGCCGACACCGCCAGTCTCTTTAAACTCTTCGAGATCTATGAAGAGGAATGCCGCCGCAGCCTGCAGGCCGGATGCGTCCTTCCGGCCTACGACTGCTGTCTCAAGTGCTCTCACACCTTCAACCTCCTGGACAGCCGCGGCGCCATCAGCGTGACTGAACGGGTCGGTATCATCAAGCGGGTGCGCGACCTGGCCGTGGCCGTGGCTGAAGGCTACGCGGGGAAGGAAGCAGAGAGTCGGGAGCAAGCATGAGCAACCGTTTTCTATTGGAAGTGGGCCTGGAAGAGATTCCCGCCTGGATGGTGGAAGACGCTTCCCGCCAACTGGCCCGCGAGATCGAACGGGGGCTGCAGGAACTGGAAGTCGATTTTCACTCCCCCAGTCGCCGCTACAATACGCCCCGCCGCTTGGCGGTAGGCGTGGACGGTCTGCCCGACCGCCAACCCGACCGCCGCGAAGTGGTGACCGGCCCGCCCACCTCGGTGGCTTTCGACGACCAGGGCCGCCCGACCCAAGCGGCCCATGGATTCGCCAAGAAGATGGGCGTTGAGGCGGCTGACCTGCAAGTGGAGAAGACCGTCAAAGGCGATTACGTCAGTTGCTCCCGCACCATCGAGGGCAAGGCTCTGACGGAACTGCTCCCCCAGGTCAGCGAGAAGGCCGTCAGGGCCGTGCAGTGGCCCAAGAACATGTACTGGCGCCCCAGCCGATTTCGCTACATCCGTCCCATCCGCTGGATGGTGGCGTTGCTGGGCGTCCGCGAGATCGACTTCGAGATCGAAGGCGTCAAGTCAGGACGCATCACCTGGGGCCACCGCTTCTTGGGGCAACAGCGGCTGGTGCTGAGCAATGCCGAGGACTACCCGGAGCGGCTGGTCAGGGGATACGTGCTGGCCGACCCACAGCAGAGGCGCCAACGCATCGAGGCCGGCCTGCAACAGGCCGTCCCCGAGGGCCTGAGTCCGCTGGCCGACGAGGCCCTCATGGAAGACGTGGTCTACCTCAACGAATACCCCACCGTCATCCGCGGCACCTTTGAGGAAAAATACCTGGAGATCCCCCGCGAGGTGCTGGTCACCGTCATGCGCTTTCACCAGAAGTATTTCGCCGTCGTAGACCGGGAAGGCGGGCTTCGCAACCATTTCCTGACCGTGCTCAACACCGCTGACGACGAGGACGGACGCATCCGCAAGGGCCATGAAAAGGTCTTGCGGGCCCGCCTCGAGGACGCCGCATTCTTCTGGGAAGGCGACAGCGCCAAGCCTCTGCAGGAGCGGGTTTCCGACCTGGACGCAGTGACCTTCCAGGAAAAGCTGGGCAGCTACGGAGACAAGACCCGCCGGCTGAAAGTCCTGTGCGGACTGCTGGCCCAAGCGTGGCCCCAACTCGATGCTCCGGCCCTGCAGACGGCGGCCCGCCTCTGCAAGACCGACCTGACCACCGACATGGTGGGCGAGCTGCCCGAGCTGCAGGGCGTCATGGGCGGCCTCTACGCCCGCCGGCAGGGACATGACGAGAAAGTCTGCCAGGCCATCTATCAGCACTACCGTCCCGCCTCGCTGGAGGAGGACATCCCCGAGTCGCTGGAAGGAGCGGCCCTGGCGCTGGCCGACAAGCTGGACACGCTGGTGGGCTGCTTCGGGATCGGCATGATCCCCAAGGGCTCGCGAGATCCTTTCGGCTTGAGGCGCCAGGCCCAGGGCATCGTCAAGATCCTCATGGATCTGGGCGAGAAGACGCCCGCTGCCTTGACCTTGAGCCAGTTGGCGGAGTGGGCCCTGCAAGAGCATGATCCCCAGGAGCCTGGGGAGGAAGTCAAAGGCAATGTGTTGGAATTTCTCGCCCAACGCGTCCGCCATCTGCTGGAGCAGGAAGGATTGGCCTACGACGTCATCAACGCCGTATTGGCCTCTCCGGTCGAGCGTCCCCACGAGCGGCTGCGCATGGCCCAGGCCCTTTCGGCCATGCGCGGCGAGGAAGACTTTGAAGCCCTGGCCTCGGCCTTCAAGCGCATCCGCAACATCTTGGCCAAGGCGCGCCAGGACCTGCCTGGCGTAGAGGAGGATCTGCTGGAGGAGGAAGCCGAGCAGGAACTCTACCGGCACTTCCAGGATGCGCGCCCCCAGGTGGGCCGACTGTTGCAAGCTCACGAATATGAAGCTGCTCTGCGCCGCATGGCGGCCCTGCGCCGTCCCGTCGACCGCTTCTTCGACGACGTCATGGTGATGGCCGAAGAAGAGCGCCTGCAGCTGAATCGTCTGGCGCTGTTGCGCGAGCTCTCCCGGCTCTTTCTCAGCGCCGCCGATATCTCAGAGATCGTGCACAAGGATTAACGCGCCACCCGGAACAAGTACCGGAGTGGCCTCTGGCTCGGGCCCCCCTAGGCGTCACCGAGCCTGGAACAGGAGACAAGAATGGCAAGCCAAGGAGTTGAAATCGCCCCTCCCAGCGGAAAGCTGGGCGTATTTCTGGTCGGCCTGGGAGCCGTCAGCACCACCTTCATCGCCGGTATCGAGGCCATCAAGAAAGGGATCGGAGAACCCATCGGCTCACTGACCCAGATGGGCACCGTGCGGCTGGGCAAGCGGACCGAGAACCGCGTTCCCGCCATCCGCGACTTCGTTCCCCTGGCCGCCTTGGATGACTTGGTCTTCGGCGCCTGGGACATTTTCGAGGACGACGCCTACACCTCGTCCCAAAAGGCCGGAGTGCTGGAAAACGACCTCTTGCGGCAACTTGAAGAGGAACTGCGGGCCGTGGTCCCCATGAAGGCGGTCTTCGACAAACGATACGTCAAGAAGCTGGACGGAGCGCACGTCAAGCAAGGCTCCACCAAGTGGAACTTGGCCCAACAGCTCATCGAGGAAATCCAGCAGTTTAAGGATCGCCACGGCTTGAGCCGCTGTGTCATGGTGTGGTGCGGCAGCACTGAAATTTTCATCCGGCCTTCCCAGGTGCATGCTTCCGTAGAGTCGCTCGAGAAAGCCATGAAGGAGGATCACCACGAGATTCCCTCCAGCATGATCTACGCCTATGCCGCCCTCAAGCTCGACATACCCTACGCCAACGGAGCCCCCAATCTGACGGTGGACGTGCCGGCCTTCAGCCAACTGGCCCAAGAGCACGAAGTCCCCATCTGCGGCAAGGACTTCAAAACCGGCCAGACCCTGATGAAGACCATACTGGCACCCGGACTCAAGGCTCGCCTGCTGGGCCTTTCGGGATGGTTCTCCACCAACATCCTGGGCAATCGCGACGGAGAGGTGCTGGACGATCCCGAGTCCTTCAAGACCAAGGAAGAAAGCAAGCTCTCAGTGCTCGAACATATCCTGCAGCCCCAGGTCTATCCCGCCCTCTACGGCGATTTCTACCACAAGGTGCGCATCAACTACTATCCTCCCCGGCGGGACAACAAAGAGGGCTGGGACAACCTCGACATCTTCGGGTGGCTGGGATACCCCATGCAGATCAAGATCGACTTCCTCTGCCGCGACAGCATTCTGGCGGCGCCCCTGGTCCTCGATCTGGTGCTCTTTCTCGACCTGGCCCAGCGGGCCGGAATGTCGGGTATTCAAGAGTGGCTCAGCTTCTACTTCAAGAGCCCCATGACGCTGCCGGAACTCTATCCCGAGCACGACCTGTTCATCCAACTGATGAAGCTCAAGAACACCCTTCGCTATCTGCGGGGAGAGGACCAGATCACCCACCTGGGACTGGATTACTATGACGAAGATTCGCAATAGTCCGGTTTGCTCGAAAAAATCCTCGCCGGATGAGGGAATCCCATAAGCGGGGGCGTTACAACGTCCAGAGGCAGTGACCCCCCCAGGTCTTGCGTGCAGGGCCGCCACGCGTGGCGGCCCTGCAGCGACAACTTCTCAAGGCCCAAATTCCCAAACTCGCAAGGACTTTCCGCCAACTGGGAGTCAGTCTTTGGGAGTTGGCGGCCGCGAAGCCCTGCGGCGCAACAGAAAGGCCCCGCCGAAGAGGATCAGGGCGACCGCGGCGCCGATGTAGGAGAGCAGGGAGCGGCTCACATGGAAGCGCGGTTCGACGCCCTCGGGAAAGGGCACGAAGCTTCCGTCTCCCATCACCAGGATGCCGGCCCAGGCCTGGGCCGGCAAGCCCTGAGCGATGGCTTCTTTCTGGGCCATCTGAAGAGCGGCGCCGACGCTGCGGCCTTGCCCCAGAAAACGGTAAAAGGCTTCAAAAAGCAGGGCGGCATCGTCGTCGCGGAGCGGCCACAAGCTGCCCACCACCACCCTCGCCCGGGCTTGAAAGAAGGCCCGCGCCAGACCCAGCACTCCCTCCCCCAGGATGACCTGTCCCGAAGCGCTCTGACAGGCCGACAAAACGATCAGCTTGTCTTGCAGATCGAGGTCGACGATCTCGCGTACCTCCAGATTCCCGTCTTGTGAGTTTCCGCCAGGGGCCAGACGGATGGCCGATCGTTCCGGGTTCAAGGGGTCGGTCACCGCATGGGCGGCGAAGTGCAGGACTTGAAAATCCCTGGGTGCGGGCGACTTGACAAAGGTCTCCGAGGCCTCTTCGCCCAACCTGATCAGGCAGCTTTCGCCCATGTAACGAGCCACGCCCCAGGCTTCCTGACGGGCGTAAGGCAGGGGTGCATGCCGTACATCCTCCGCGTTGTCGCTCGCGGGCCGCGCCAGGCTCGGATCGGCCAAGGCCAAGACGGTCGAGGAGGGACGGCTTCGGGGAGCTTCCGACCAGCGGCTCCAAAGCGTGGCGGAAGGCGTCACCGTCAACTTGAAACGCTCCCCCAATGCCGGGGCGTCTGGATCGGGAGTCAAGAGAGCGAAGGGAAGCCGATTCATGGATCCGTCCGGGATCAGGATCAGTTCATCGACGCCTTCGGGAAGCGCTTGCAGGGCTTCGGCCAGGTAACCATCGTAAAAGAGCGCCGGCAGGGTCCCGAGTTCGATCTGACGCTTCTCCAGGAGCCCTTCCAGATAGGGCAGATTGTCAAGCAGCCAGTAGACGTCTTGAGTGGGAAACGCCCGCACAAAATCGCGGTGAATCACCATCACCCAAGCCCCACCGGCGAAGTGCCCGAACATGTCTTCGTGGAAGCCCAGTTGAAAACTGAGCATCGCCTGATGAGGCTGCAGGCGGCCTTGGATCTGTTGCAGCGAAACTAAAGACTCTCCGCTGGGCCGGTCCTGAAAGATGGCTTGCGAACGCAGTGCGGTTTTCCTCTCATAGAGGGCCTCCTGCTCGTCAAAAAGAGCTTCTCTCTGCTGGCGGGTAAGCTCCGTCTCCCAAAGGCGCTTGTTGATTTTCGCAATGTCTTCCTCGATGACATTCAGTTCCGGTTGCAGTTCGGCCAGCGCTTGCGCCGCGTCCAGTTCCTCCAGCAGCACTTGGGAGCGCATTCTCTCGATGATGCGAAAGGCTCTCGCCTTCAGGTCGAAATCCTGTGTCCGCTTGGCTTCCTCAAGTGCGTGGCCGGCCAATACGAGATAGGTGTCCGTCAACGCCGCCAGCCAGCCCATACGGTTTGAGGGCCTGTGCTGCCGTTCGCGGTCTTTCTCGATCTGGTCCAACAGACGCTCGGCCTTGTCCCAGTCATCCTGCTCAATACTCACCAGCATGTGGGTGACCCACATGCTTCGCACTTCCTGGTCGTCCATGAGGCCTCGCCGTTGCGCCTCCCGATAGACTTTCATGGCCTCCTCGGGCTGCTTCTCCCGAAACCAGCTCTCGACCAGCGCCGCATAGGCTTGTCTGGCATTGGCTTCCAAGGCGCTGCCTCGGCAAACCTGGCGCAGGAGGGCGCGTCCCTCGGCCCGTAGCTGTGGAGAGGGCATACGGCCCTTTTGATAGCCCAACCAGACCCGCAGGTTCTCCGCCACGCCGGTGTAGTTGATATCCTCGGCTACTCGCAGCGACTCCTCCGCAATCCCAATCAGCTCCTTCAGCTTCTCTTCGAGCCTGGGCGGCGGATCCTTCTCAAAGTAGCGGCGCGTGGTGGAAACATAGAACTGACCGGCCCGGACCAGAATCCGCATGTTGCGTTGCATGACGCTGGGTCTCAGGCGACCGGAATCGACAGCTTCTTTGCTTGCTTGATAGAAATGCCGGGCCGTGTCGAAAGCCTCGTAAGACCGTCCCTGATCACCGGCCAGGTTAATCTTGACGATGTAGTACCTCGCTCTCAGCGCCTCATCCCGGAAGGACTCGATGGAGGAGTCGAGATCGGCCAGGATTGCCTCTGCCTCTCCAAGCATTTTGCGTTCATGGAGGTAGTCAGCCTCCGCAATCATGGTCCAGGCTGTGGCCGCCGGGTCATCGCCGCTCTGCGCCCTGAGCTTGGCCTTCTCGAGGTATTCCAGCCGGTCGACCGGACGTCCCCTGTACTGGCTCAAAGACGCGAGGTTGAGTAGACTTCGCACCTCTCCCATGACCGACTGCTCCTCAACGGCCAGGTCCAGAGCCTTGTTGTAATACTCGTCGGCCTTGGCATAGTCGCGGCGACCGTCATTCCGGAAAAGGGAAATGTGGCCTTGCACCAATCGTGCCCAAGTGTCTTGAGCGCCGAAGCAGCGTTCCAGAAAAATCAGGCCCTGGCTCCATTGCCCGGTCCTCTGGGCGAGATCGAAAACGCACATTCGGGCGTTCTCATCATCGGGATGCTGGTCCAGACCCTCAAGACAATCCTGAAAAGCCTCGGGAGCGGAATGGGGTCGGCAGGCCTGCGGCGCCAGGTTGGGTGAAGACTGGAACAGGAAAAGGGCGATCAACAGGGAATGCATGAGACTAAACTAGCACTATTCGAAGCAACCGTCTTCCAGTCTCCTGCGCGGAACTCAAGGGACAGCGCGCGGCGCGGCAAAGCCTGCCGCGCCGCGCGCCATGGGATGATCTGACTCTAGGAGCCGCTCCCCGCGGGAGGACAGGCGACTAGTTCAGATATCGAAAAGAAGAACTACCGCCATCACCCGTGGGATCAGGTTCCTTGGGCGGATCTTTGGGATCTTGGGTTTGAGCCAAGATCGACAGGTCCCTCTCACCTAGGCCTTTGGTCGGGGCCTGAATCAAGGGAGTTTCCTTCAAGTCTTGATGCGAACTCAGCATCCTTCCTCCTAACATTCGTGCGATTCGGCGTTTCGTCTCAAGCGTACTAACGCTTGGGACGAATCTATCCTCTCAGTGCAGGACGTTTTTTTCAAACGATTTCTTCTTCACTGGAGCACGAGCTGTTGGGGCGGGGAGCGGAGAACGGCACGGCCGTCAAAGGAGGCTTGGACCTGCCACAACAGCACTGTGCCGGAGGGCAGACCTTGCAGTAAGCGGGCCTCGACATGGTACTGGTTGTCAGGCACATCCCATTCTTCGACGATGTCCTGCAGATCCTCCCGTGTCTTTACCTCAACCCGAAACGTCATGGCCTCCCCCGCAGACTCGGGGACGACTTGCCAGCGGAGGGTGAAACCGTCTCTGGAAGCGACGATGTCCTGCGCCGGCTCGATTGCGGCGGACGATTCCTGCAGATCGCGGTAGTGGGGATCGGGCATGTATATATACGAGATGTACATATTGCCGCCCGCCACCAGCAGGAGCAGCATAGCAGCCACGGCCATCATCCAATTGGAGGCGGAACGCCATGCCGATGGATGGGCCGCCACAGCTTCGCCGTGATAGTCAATTGAATAGGCCAACCGCCAGGTTTCGGCGCACACCGGGCAGTCGACAACATGATCGACGATTTCCCGGCACTCGGCCGGAGAGGCATCGCCGCGAGCCGCATCGAAGATGCGGCCGGCCTCGTAGCATTTTTCAGTAGGAACCGCCAACTCGCTGAGATCCGCCCAGTGGCGGCGGAGCCGGACTAGTTCGTTGTAGTTCTTCTCCATTGCACTCGTATAAACGACGCGTGCCTCAAAAACCCCTCAAGGAATTTTCGGAGCTTGGAGTCTCCGCATCAATTGAAGCTGGCCGATGAGTCCTTCAAGACCCCTGGATCGGCTCCTGGCTGCCCAGGGCGTGGGGAAACAGTCTCATAATACCCCACCCGCAAAGCAAGGCCAGTCCCACCAGGAGCGCTCCCAGCAGGTAGCGTCCATAAATCAGGTAGCCTCCGGCGAACAGGATCGAGTAGACCGCCCCGCAACCCAGAAACCAGCAAGTGAAGGCGGCAGCAGGGGAATCGCGGTGGCCCACCCGCGATGTGTCGACCACCCGCGACCATCCCTTGCCGTGGGGCCGGATGGCGTCGTAGAAGGACTGCAGCTTGGCTTTGTCGGCGGGCGCGGTGAGAAAGGTGACCACAAGCCAGCAGGCGCTGGTGACGGCCACCCCGACGATCAGCCGCCAGGAGGAGGAGGGCAGAGGCAATCCGGTACCGGCATGAAGGAATTCGAAGTAAAAGGCCACCAAGAAAGAAACCAGCATGGCCGAGATCTCGCTCCAGGCGTTGATGCGCCACCAGAACCATCTGAGGAGAAAGATCAGGCCGGTTCCGGCTCCGATCTGCAGAAGGATCTGGAAAGCCTGCAAGGCATTCTCCAACCACAGGGCCACCAGCGAAGCCAGCAGCGTCAGGAAGACCGTCGACACCCGGCCCGCCACCACGTAGTGGCGGTCGTCGGCCCGGGGCTTGAGAAAGCGCCGATAGAAGTCGTCGACGATGTAGGACGACCCCCAGTTGAGATGGGTGCTGATGGTCGACATATAGGCCGCCGCCAGCGAGGCCAGGGCCAATCCCAACAGGCCTGAGGGCAGGAAGGTGAGCATGGCCGGGTAGGCCAAGTCGTTGCCCATGATCGAGCCGTCCAGATCGGGAAAAGCCTGCTGGATGGACTCCAGGGTGGGGAAGACCAGCAGGGAGCAAAGGGCCACGATGATCCAGGGCCAGGGACGCAGCCCATAGTGGGCGGCATTGAACCACAACACCGAGAGCATGGACTGGCGCTCGTCACGGGCGGCCAGCATGCGTTGAGCCACGTAGCCGCCGCCGCCCGGCTCAGCTCCCGGGTACCAGGTGCTCCACCACTGCACCGCCAGCGGAACGATGAAGACCGCCAGGGCGGTCTCCCAGTCATTGAAGTCGGGCAGCAGGCTGAGCCGCCCGGCCAGCTCCGGACTTGAAATCAAGCCCGCCAGCCCGCCCACCTCAGGCCGCTGCAGGGAGTAGTAAGCGGCTGCCAAACTGCCGGCCATGGCCATCACGAAAAGCAGCAGGTCGGTGACCACCACCCCCCACAAGCCGGCCATGGCGGAATAGAGAGCCGTTACGGCGGCGCAGCCGATGACGATGGTGACCGGATCGAGACCCAGCAGCACTCCTCCGATCTTGATGGCCGCCAAGGTCACCGAGGCCATGATCATGACGTTGAAGAAAACGCCCAGGTAGAGGGCCCGGAAGCCTCGCAGGAAAGCGGCGGGACGTCCCGAGTAGCGCAGCTCGTAGAATCCGATGTCGGTCAAGGCCCGTGAACGCCTCCACAGCTTGGCGTAAAAGAACACGGTGCACATTCCGGTGACGACGAAGGCCCACCACACCCAGTTTCCGCTCACCCCGTTGCTGCGCACGATGTCGGCCACCAGATTGGGCGTATCGGTGGAAAAGGTGGTGGCCACCATTGAAGTTCCCAACAGCCACCAGGGCAGTCGCCTCCCGGAGAGAAAAAACTCCTCCGGCCCGCGGCCGGCCCGGCGCGAGTAGTAGAGGCCCACCGCCACCACCAAGGCGAAATAAGCCAAGACGATCGCCAAATCCAGGCTGCTGAGCTGCATGGCCGCTCATTATGCAACGAGGATCGACGCCTGAAAAGGCCGAAGGACGTTGACAAGGCGGCCCAATCAGAGATCATTAAGGCCATGACCCTCTTCAAAAAGATCATCGACAGAGAGATCCCCGCCGACATCGTCTATGAAGACGAACACTGCCTGGCCTTCCGGGACATCAATCCGCAAGCGCCCGTGCACGTGCTGCTGATTCCCAAGAAGGAAGTGGCGTCCCTCAACCATCTGAAGGCAGAGGACGCCGAGCTTTGCGGACACCTGCTGCTGAAGGTTGCGGAGATCGCCCGCCAACTGGAGTTGGCCCAAGACGGCTACAGGGTGGTGGCCAACACCGGCCGCAAGGGAGGACAGACCGTCGACCACCTTCATCTGCACATCCTGGGAGGACGCAGCATGACCTGGCCGCCAGGCTAGGCTCGAAGATGGTCGGCTCAGCCCATGCACTCCTGTGCATGCCGCGCCATGCGACGCGGCATGGCCTGGAAATCGGGATGGTCTCCGGCGTGGTTGAAGCGGTGCTTCCAAACCACTTTCCGGCGGCAGACCAGAAAAGTGCCCGGCATGGTCCAGGGATTGCCTACCGGCTTGCCGCGCGAATAGCCCTTTCGGAAGGCCTTGATGGCGCGCAGCCAGACGGCCGGACCGAAGAGTTCGCGCAGGCTCCCGGTGTAGAGGTCGAAGGCGCCGTAAAACCGCTGCTCGGGATCGCAAATGGCCCGGGCCTCAGGCCAGAAGGTTTCAAAGAACTCCTCGCCGTCCGTCTTCTGGCCCAGATGAAAGAAGAGGATCCGAGGAAAACCGCTGCTGTCTTGGGAGGCTTGGCGCAGGTCTCCGACCGCTTCGCGACAAAACGGTCAGCCGAAGTGGCGCAGAAAGACCAGCAAGTGGGCTTCCTGTCCGATTTCAGCGCCCAGCGTGGCGGCCCGCAGATTGCGGCCCCCGATGGGCATATCCAGAATGAACGGATCGATGTCTTTGGCGCTCATCTGTGCTATCGACGCCGCCTGCGATGCTGCGGTTTCAATGACTCCCACGGCGGCGTGCCAGGCGATCAGGCCAGTTCGCTCTCGATGTGAACCTCTGAAGTCAGGGTGCGGTAGACCGGGCATTTCTTAGAGATTTCCAGCAGGCGGCGGCGCTGGCTCTGGTCGAGATGGCCCGTCACCTCGATGCGCTCGCGGATGCGGTCGACCTTCCCCTCCTTGCTCTGGCAGTCACGGCAGTCTTGGGCATGGATCTTGTCGTAGCGCAATTCCACCCTGACCTTGTCCAGCGGCCACTCCTTGCGGTCGGCGTACATGCGCAGGGTGATGGCGGTGCAGGCTCCCAGCGCCGCCTGCAGCAGTTCGTAGGGCGTCATGCCGCCGTCCCCGCCTCCCAAGCCGGACGGTTCGTCAGCCTTGAGCACATGGCGGCGGGCCCGTACAGCCTGCAGAAAGCGGGGGCCATCTTCCTCCACCACCACCGTGCCCTCGGGGGAATGGTCTGAGGTCCCGTCGGCCTCACCCTGGCCATCTCGCTCGACTTGCAGGAATCGCGACGCCCAGGCGGCCAGGACGCGGGCCACGTACTGAGAGTCCCTCTGGTCGTTGAGCAGATGGTCAGCATCGTCCAGGGAGACAAAGCTCTTGGGATGTTTGGCGGCGCTGAAAATGGCGGCCGCCTGGTCGATGCCGACGATCTTGTCGAGCGGCGAATGGAAGATCAGCAGCGCACGCTTCAGTTGACCGATCCGCTCTTGCAGCGACTGGGAACGGATGTCCTCCAAAAACTGCTTCTTGATCCTGAACTCGCGTCCAGCCAGCACCACCGTGGCGCTGCCTTCCTCCTCGATTTCATCCAGTTTCGATTGCAGCAGGTGCTCCACATGTCCCGGATCAGCGGGTGCGCCAATGGTGGCCACGGCTCTGCATTCTTGGATGCTTGATGCGGCCGCCAGCACGGCGGCGCCTCCCAGGCTGTGTCCGATGAGCAGGCGGGGCGCTTGCAGGCGCTCTCCCAGGGCGGCGGCGGCGGCCACGAGATCCTCCACGTTGGAGGAGAAGTTGGTATTTGAGAAATCTCCGTCGCTGTTGCCCAGTCCGGTGAAATCAAAGCGCAGCACTCCGATTCCCTGCCCGCACAAGGCCCGCGAGATGCGCGAGGCGGCGGCGATGTCCTTGGAGCAGGTGAAGCAGTGTGCGAAGAGGGCGTAAGCCAGGGGCTCCCGCGGTCTTTCCAGGCGGGCCGCCAGAGATTCTCCCCGGCCGTTGTCGAAGGTGAATTTTTCTCTTTCGATTTGCATGCTTCAAGAGTCCCATATCGGCTCGACGGCGGCAATGGTCGCATATCCAACTGAATCGGCCCTCCGAGGCTTGCAACATTGACATGCCTGAGCCCATCTAGGAGACTGGATTTGAGGACAAACGACTATGGCTAGACAATATCGAGCCGATATTCCCTCGCTGGAACCGACCCCCCGCGAGGTTTACTTCAACCGCCGCAAGTTCGTGGCCGCCATGGCCCTGGGTGCGGTAGGCGCTTCATCCCAGTTCTGCCGGGGCGAGGGGCTGTTTTCGAGCCCGCCCGAGGAAGCCAAGCTGAAGCCTCCTCTGCAGCGCCCGGACGTCTTTCCGGCCACCCGCAACAACGACTACCAACTGCCCGCCGGAATCGCCAAGCCATTGACGCCCAGGGAGACGGCGGCTTCTCACAACAACTTCTATGAGTTCCTGCCGGGGCGGGGCGGACCGGTTTGGGAATACGCCGAGGACTTCGAGGTCGAGCCCTGGAAGGTGCAACTGGTGGGCGACTGCAACAATCCCATGACGCTCGACCTGGACGACATCTTCGCTTTTGCCCACGAGGAACGCGTCTACCACTTTCGCTGCGTGGAGCGTTGGGCAATGAACGTTCCCTGGAGCGGCTTTCCGCTTTCAAAGCTGATCGAGAAGGCCGATCCCAAGTCGTCGGCCAAGTACGTCCGCTTCATCTCGGCCGAGCGCCCCGGGCAGATGCCGGGTCTGAGCAAGGCCTCTCACTATCCCTGGCCCTATCACGAGGCTCTGCGCATGGACGAAGCCATGAACGAGTTGGCTCTGGCGGTGACGGGCATCTACGGCGAGCCCCTGCTCAAGCAGCATGGCGCTCCCCTGCGGGTGATCGTGCCCTGGAAGTATGGCTACAAGAACCCCAAGTCGATCGTGCGCATCGAGTTCCTGCGCCAAGAGCCCAAGACCTTCTGGCAGATCCAGCCTCACGAATACGGGTTTCTCTCCAACGTCAATCCCAACATTCCCCACCCCCGCTGGAGTCAGTCGCAGTCCTACTGGCTGAGGAACGAGGAGCGTTTCGCAACGCCCATCTTCAATGGTTATGGAAAGTACGTCGCGGAGCTGTATCCGGACGAGCCGCGGACTCCCCAGCGTCCTCTGCGTCCGGGCGAAATCGCACGCTAGACAGGGACAGCGGTCCGCCGCGCGCGGCGGACCGCTGCTATGAAGAGCCGTCTCCCTGCCGTCAGGGGGCGGAAATGTCGTAGACGTGCAGGTTGTCCTGCTCGCGCAGATAAAGACGTCCTCCGGAGACCACGGGGTGCGACCAGCTGAACTGGTTGACGTTGGGAATCGTGAAGCTTCCCTTCTCGCGATACTCCTGGGGCGTGGCTTCAACCAGCATCATCAGTCCGTTCTGGTAGCGCATGTAGAGGTTGCCGTCGGCATAGGAGACGGCCGCCGAACCCTCTCCGTCGTTGCGGATGGGGCCCCAGGCCACCTCTCCCGACGTCATTTCCACGCACAGCGGGTAGCCCCTGTTGTGGCCGGTGCCGGTGTAGAGGTAGCCGTTATGGAGAATGATCCCTCCGTGGTGGTTCTGCATGACGTTGGCTTCCAGGAAGTAGACTTCTTCGGCTTTCACGCCCGAGCCCTCTTTGGAGAGCTTGAGCAGGGCCGCCCCGGTGCGGTAGCCGGTAGATGCGAAGACGTAGTCGCCCTCCACGATGGGGGTGGTGATGTTGGCGACGTCGTTGGCCACCCGGTTGTATCCCCACAGGAAGCGTCCCGTTTCAGCGTCCACGCCCACCACGCCGCGTCCCATCAACTGGACGTATTGTTTCACTCCGGCGCCGTTTGAGATGACGATGGAGGAATAGGCTGCCCCGTCGGCGCCCTTCTCGCCCAGATCGGGGACGGCGGTACGCCAGATTTCCTCCCCCGTCATCTTGTTGAGCGCCACCATGGCGGCTTGGGGTCCGCCGGGAGTGACGACAACTTTGTTTCCGTCCACCAGGGGCGACTCGGCGTATTTCCAGTTGGTGTTCTGGATGATCATCAGATGACCGCCGAAGTCCTCTTTGAGGTTGCGCCGCCAAAGCTCCTGGCCGTCGGATTTTCTCAGGCAGACCAGATCGCCCTCGGTTCCCAGAGCATAGAGGCGGTCCCCGTCCACGGTGGGAGTGCTGCGCGCGCCCACGTACTGGTCGGGCCAAGGCGGTCCGACCCTGGTTTTCCAAGCGGAGGAGCCGTCCTCAGCCCGGAGGGCCACCACGTATTGGGCGGAGTCGATGTCTCCCATAGTGAAAATCAGCCCATCGGAGAGAGACAGGCTGGAGTAGCCCTTGCCCACTCCGGAGGCGCTGTAGACCAGCGGCGGGCCATTCTCGGGCCATTCTTTGAGCAGACCCGTGTCGCTGGATTGCCCGTTGCGCTCCACGCCCCTCCATTGCGGCCAGTCACCGGCCAGAAGCAGAGGCAAGGCCAACAGCCAAGCTCCAAAGAACCCGAGTTTCCCTATCGTACAGATTCGTTTCATCCCTTCACTCCCTTACAACGTTACTAGCCCGACTGGATTGACGATGTGGACAAGTTGATGTCACGGAATGCGCACCGGTACCGCACGCGCTCCTTTGTTCGACTTCCTCATTGACGGCAAGCCCTGGGCACAGGTTGCATTTTCCTGGGCGGCGGGCGCAACGGGGTGCCTCAAGCAACTCTCGTCGGAGATTCCAGCCCGGCTTCGTTTTCAAGCGCTTTTAGATCTTGCAGCAACCTGCTTCAGACGGATATGATACTGACTAATTGTACAGGCTTACTTGTAATTTGGGGGGCAGGCATGGGAACGATTACGTGGAGTGACAGCACAGATTTATCCGAAGAGCGGCTGGAATCATCATCCACGGTTGAGTTGCTGAGGAAGGCGCGCTCGGGCGACGAGGAAGCGCTGGACGCCATCTTCCGACGTTACATTCCGATTCTCAAGCAATGGGCTCACGGGCGCTTGCCCGGCTCCGCGCGGGGCTTGCTGGACACCGATGACCTGGTGCAGGACACCATGATGCACACCGTCCACCATGTGCCGCGGTTCCTTCCCCACCACGACAAGGCCTTCAAGATTTATCTGCGCCGGAGTCTGTCCAACCGCGTCCGCGACGCTATCCGGCGTGCCCAGCGCAAGCCGCAAGAGGTCGATCCCCCGCGACAGGAGTCGCCACATCCGGGACCGAACCCGTTGGAGGAATACCTGGGCGAAGAATGCCGGGACCGTTACCGGTCGGCATTGACCACCCTTCGTCCCAAGGACCGCGACCTGATCGTGGCTCGGATCGAAAAACGCTGGAGCTACCGGCAAATCGCCCAATCGCTGGGCCGCCCCTCTCCCGACGCCGCCCGCATGGGAGTGGTCAGGGCCCTGCTGCGCTTGGCGGAGCGGATGGAGACACCGATGGAGTGATAGCGTGAAGTCCCCCCAGGATGACCCTCTGCTGCACCTAGCAGCCCGCATTTCCGATGGAGAACCAGTGGCGTGGGAAGAGATCGAAGCCATGGCCCTGGACGACCAGCAGCTTCGTCTGGCCCGCCAACTGCACCGAGTGTCCCGAGTCGCTTCCCTGAGCCCTGATCCAGCCTCAAGCCCGCCCACTCAAGCTGATCTCCAGCAGTCTTCCGATCCCGATACAGGAACCCCGCGCCGCTGGGGCCATCTGATCATCCGCGAGCGCATCGGAGGAGGGGCCTGCGGGGAAGTCTACCGGGCCTGGGATGCCCAGTTGGAACGCAATGTGGCCCTCAAGCTGATGCGCCCTCGCTCAACGGGCGGGAAACAGGCCCAGAAGGATGAGGAGCGCCGCCTCCGTCTGGTCCGGGAAGCGCGTCTGCTGGCCAAAATCAACGATCCCAGCGTAGCCACCGTGTACGGGGCCGACACCCACGGCGGTCAGGTGGGGCTGTGGATGGAGTACGTGCGGGGACGCAACCTGGATGAGATGGTCGAGGAGCAGGGCCCCTGCAGCGCCGGCGAGGCTGTGGTCATCGGGATGCAGGTATGCCGGGCCGCCGCCATGGTTCATCAGGCCGGAGTTGTGCACCGCGACATCAAGGCTCAGAACATCATCCGCGGCCAAGGCGGACGCATCGTCCTCACCGATTTCGGCACCGGCTACGAGATTCCCGATTCGCCCCAAGCCGACACTCAGGCGCCCATCTCGGGCACGCCCCTCTACATGGCGCCCGAGGTGCTCAGAGGCGAAGAGCCGACGCCTCTCTCCGACATCTACTCCATCGGCGTCCTGCTCTACTACCTGATGAGCCGCACTTTTCCCGTGCGGGGCACCGATGTGGGGGAGATCCGCCAAGGACATCGCAAGAAAATCTTCACGCCTCTGGGCGAGGCGCGCCCGCAACTCCCTCACGCCGTCTGCAGGATCGTGGAGAAAGCGCTTGATCCTAATCCGCGCCGGCGCTTCCATTCGGCGCGGCAGATGGAAGACGCTCTGGCGGGAGTCTTGACCGATCAGTCCCTGCGGCTGATGCAGCGCCCCGCCGATTCGACGGGGGGAGGCTGGCCGCGACCGCCCCTTAAAGCCGTGGCGGCTCTGCTCATAATCGTCTTCGCCGCATTACTTCTCATCATCCAGTATTCCAGTCCCGAGCGAGAGTTGCGCATCCTGATGGAGGAGGTCTCGGGATCGGTGGAAGCGGCAGACAGAGCTGCCATCGATGGAACCGTAAGAGATGTTCTAAGCGCCTATCCCCGCTTCACGCCGGTGAATGCCGCGACCTTGGCCGACAATCTAAAGCTGATGGGAAAACCCGCTGACAGTCCGGTCGACGGCAATACGGCCCAGGAATTGCTGCAGCGCGGCATGGCGGACATTTCTCTGAAGATAGGACTGGATCACTCCCCACAAGGGACACGACTCCTCCTGGAGGCTTCATCAGCCTCTTCGACCCTTCACTTCGACGCTGAGACCCTTCGCCAACAGGGCCAAATCGACTCCCTGCTCAGACAGATGATGCACCCCCTGCTCTCCAATGTGATCAGCAGGTCCCCCCAATTGGGAAGCAGACCTAACTACCCCAAGGTGACGACGACCAGTTTTGAGGCCTTGAAACACTACCATGAAGCGGAGTTGACGCCTCTGCTCGAGAAACGGGTGGGCCTGCTGGAAACGGCGATCGGGGAAGATCCCCAGTTTGCCTCCGCCCACCGCGCACTCGCTCTTTGCCAGAGCGCTATGGGCAACTCCAAGGCCTCGCTGCAGACAATCACTGAGGGCTACCGTCTGCGTCATAACGCCAGTCCTCCTGAGAGCCGCCTCATCGAGGTGCAATACCTGCAAATGACGGGACAGCATCATGAGGCTATTGAGATAGCTGAAGCGGTCCTTGCCGCGAGACCCGACGACGCCACCCTCCACGTCCTCGTTTCCAACGACTTGGCACGGATCGGGTTTTTTGACGAGGCCATCGACCATTTGGAGCAGGCCATCCGTCTGCAACCTTCCGAGGAGAGGCGATACAAGGGCAGGATCGCCTTCATTCTGGCCCGGAACAGCCAGTTCCGGGAAGCCCTCGACATCGCGCAAGAGCTGCGCTCGCCAAATGAGGATTGGCCTTACCTGGATTGGGCCGAGGCTTTCTCACGAATGGGACTGGACGACTTTGAAGGCGCCGAACAAGTCCTGTTGAAGATGGAGCAGTGCGCCTCCAAACGGGGGGAGCAAACCGCCATGGGCAGAGACCGGGCCTTGTGGATACCGGTCGCCCGCTACTACCTGGCCCAGAACGAACTTCTGCAAGGCCATCACGAAGAGGCCCTGAAATGGCTGGAACGCGGGAAAGGCAGCGGCGAGAGGCGCGGCAACCGCTTCATCGGCTACCTGACCGACCTGCGTCTGGCCCATCTCTACTTTTTGACCGATCGCGAAGATCAAGCCCTGCAGGCGCTGGAATATCTGCTTGAAGACGACTTCCCGCCCCAGTTTCACCGCAGGCTGCGCGATGCCGCACTGCTTCTGGGCCAATGGGGACATTGGGACAAGTCCGGGCCATACATTGAGAAACTGCGGCAAATCGACAGCCAGTACTCCAACAAGCTCACTCGATGGTACCTGATGCAGTTAGAGGGTGAAGAGTACTTGCGGCAGGGTCGAATCGAAGAAGCCAGAACACCTCTTGACAAAGCCCATCGAGGATTAGAAGATATACTATCAGCGGCATCTCTTGCTCGCCTGCTCGAAGAAACGGGCAGTTACGATAGTGCGATTCGCATCTATCGCGAGATTTTGGACCGCAAGGGCCGTCTCATCTATTGGCTGCCGGCCGACATGCTGGCAGTCGTTAGGAAACGGATGGCCTGCTGTCTGATCGGGGTCGGCAAAGAAGAAGAGGCTCAAGAGCTGCAACAGGAGCTCAAATCCTTCTGGACTCCGGACAGATTCGGGCAGCGGATTCTGGAAGCGGAATGCGCACATCCCGCTGGCCGGGACACCTCAAAATAGGCTGCCGGTCTGAACCTCCGGCGGCGAGCATCGTTCTGCTCCGGCGTTATCACACTAATTGACCGGCGCATCCCCCTTCTAACGAATCATCGGCAGACTTTTCTGCGGCTCTCACGGCAATCCGCCGGACGCGGTCCCGCCTGCGCGGGCGGGAAGAGGCTCGTCCCGGAAAACATGCAAAGGAGCATGTCATGAGCAACGTATGGAAAGTGTGGGGAAGAGCTGCAGGGAACGCCGAGTTTCTCGATCAAGTCCAGGCCGACGCCAGAGGCGCGGCGGAATCACTGGAATTGCGCCTCTCTCAGTATGATGTGGGCGAGATCAGCCGGCTGCTTGGAGTGCAGGAGGTTTACGACGCTCTCGCCAACATCGGGCAGAGGATTGCCGCCCTGGCCTCGCCCGCTCAACAAGGCGAGGACTGCCGGGAGTTGGTGGGCATTCTCACCATCGACCGGGGCCTGCGCAACAGGATGCGCCAGGAGGGAGTCGCAAACCTGGCCTCACAGCAGTTCCTTCATCTGAACGCCACCGAGGTCGCCCTCATCGAGGATCTGCTCAACGATCCCTCGGCCTCCCAGAGCATGGAAGACGTGACCGAGGAGGGTTGGTTCACTTCCTGCTCCTTGGCCCTGCTCGACGACCCCGCCTACAACCACGACGACTACACGCCTCAAGAAGGAGGTTGAGGCCGTCCGGCGGCCCCTCGGAGGACCTGGGGGGCCGCACTCCTCATCACACCCCTTGCCGGTCCCCTGGAAACTGTGTGAGAATCGGCCTAACAGGCAGCCTACAGGACGACTCCGTCGAAACCTTCCAGGCACCTAGGGGGCCTGCTCTTCGATGGCCTTGAGGACCTCAGGGTCTTGGGGAAGCAGGTCCACCTCCGCCAGCCGCCGCGTCAGTTCCAGCCAATTCCCGTCCTGGGCGAAGATCTCCTTGAAGATCGGCAAGGCTTCCTGCAGGCGTCCCACCGAGACCAGTTGGACGGCGTGCCAGTAGCGCGGCTCCAGCCGTCCTGGAAGCTTCTCCTCGGCGCGCGCATAGTGTTGCAGCGCTTGTTCCATCTGCCCGTGCTCGATGGCCAGGTCTCCGGCGTTCATGTCGTTGTAGGCTTCCTGCACGGTGAGCAGACGCTCCAGTTCCTGCAGCGGACGCTGATGGTCGTCGACGCGGATATCCACCATCACGCCCTCCCAGGGCTGTTCCGGCTTGGCGGCCGAGACCACCTTGAGGGCGGCGCTCTGGCGTCCCCGGATGTCGCCTCCTTCAGCTTCGGCGGCCTGCAATGCGGCCATCAGGCGACGGGCCAGCGATCCGCGGGCGGAGCGGAAGGCCTCGGCCATGGCCGTGCACACGGTGGACTTGAGCATCATGTTGGCCTGCACGCTGAACCCGTCACCCTGCACATCGCAATGATGGCGGATGCACTTCTGGCCCGTGTGGGCCGCCACCCGTCCTGAGACGTCGACAAAGGCCACCTGGCGGACGTCCCGTCCCGGGTCGGCCTGAGTCAAGCGCTCGAGGGCGGGTCCGGGTCGCTCTCCCGAAGCCATGGCCCGCAGTCCCAGGGGACCGTAGTCGACGTTGACGAAGGACTGGGTGGCCACCGCCCCTACTCCTCCCTGGGCCCAAACGACGATGCTTCCCACCGAGAACCAGTGGGACTGGACGGCTCCGCCCACCTCCCCGGTCTGCTCATCGTAGGCCACGATGGAATAGGTGTGGGCCAACTCCGACGGCCTGGCCTGGGGCTGGCCCGCCAACAGCAAAAGACTTAGAGTCCAGGTCAAGAACATGACGTTTCCCTTCTTCCGGGAATCAACCCGAAAAATAGATCCATACCGCCACCACGCAAAGGATGAGCAGGCCGGTGAGAAGCAGGTCGTTTCGCTTGCCGGCTTGGGTCGACTCGTCGGCCACCTCGGTGGTGGCGTAGGTGAGTCCGGCCAGCTTGGCCTCCGATTGGGGGGGCGTCAGCAGGCTGACCACGAGCAGAACTGTCGAGCAGATGGCGAAAAGCAGGATGGCGAAGTGGAGGAAGTTGATGTCGGCATAAGTGTGAAGCATCGATCCTGGCGTCAGCTCCGACTTGTAAAGCTCCAGCGCCAGCCGCGACATGCCCAGCACGAATCCGGTCAGCAGCGAAGCGATGGCGCCGGACGCGTTGACCCGCTTGTAGAAGATGCCGATGAGAAAGACGGCGGCGATGGGCGGCGAAATATAGGCCTGTACGCTTTGCAGGTATTCGTAGAGGCGGCCTGAGATGAACTGCATCATGGGGATCCACAGCAGTCCAAGTCCCACCAGAACCACCGTCGAAATCTGTCCCACCCACACCAGGCGGCGCTCGGTAGCCTCGGGATGGACCTTGCGGTAGATGTCCCAGGTGATGAGCGTCGAGCAGGAGTTGAAGACCGACGACAGCGAGCTCATCAGGGCGGCCAGCAGTCCGGCCACCACCAGTCCTTTGAGCCCGGCCGGCAGCAGGACGCCGATCATGGTCGGAAGCGCCTGATCGGGCTCGGCCAATTCCATCATTCCCTTCTGCGAGAGCGAGTAGGCCACCACCCCGGGAATCACGAAGATGAAGAGAGGCAGAACCTTCAGGAAGCCGCCGAAGATGGTTCCGCGGCGGGCGTTGTCCTGGTCGGAGGCCGAGAGCACGCGCTGGACGATGAACTGGTCGGTGCACCAATACCAGACGCCCAGAATGGGAGCGCCGAAAAGAATCCCCGTCCAGGGAAAGCTGGGATCGCTGACGGGCTTCCACATGTCGAAGAAGCTGCTTCCGGCGGTAGCGTACATCTCGTCCCAGCCGCCCAGCTCGGAGAGTCCGATGAGGGTCACCGCCACGGCGCCGCCCACCAGCACGAACATTTGCAGCATGTCGGTGTAGAGCACGGCCCTGAGTCCGCCGAAGACCGTGTAGACTCCGGTCGCCAACACAACGACCAGGGCGCCCGTCCAAAAGTTAATCCCCATCAGGGACTCGAAGACGATGCCCCCGGCATAGATGGTGACCGAAATCTTGGTCAGCACATACCCGACAATCGAAATCCCCGCCAGATACCAGCGTGCTCCCGAGGAATAGCGCCGCTCCAGGAACTCCGGCATGGTAAACACGCCGCTCTCCAGGTAGAAGGGCACGAAGACCCACCCCAAGAGCAGCAGAATCAGCGAGGCCAGAATCTCGAACTGCCCCACGGCCACGCCGCTGTTGGCCCCCGTCCCGGCCAACCCCACCAGATGCTCCGACCCGATGTTGGAGGCGAACAGCGAGGCGCCGATGATGAACCACCCCACGTTGCGTCCCGCCAGAAAATACCCCTGCGAGGTCTTCCGCGTCCCCTTTTCGCGCTGCGTGGCCCAAATGGCCACCGCGAAAACGACCACGAAGTAAAAGCCCACAACCAGCCAGTCCAATGTCTCAAGAAGTCCCACGAACCCTCTCCTTTGTGGTGGACGCGCCGCAGAATTATGGCAGCCTTCCCCCACGCTGTCCAAGGCTGGGCGCGGATGACGAAAGACGATCTCCTGGAAGGCAACAAAGAGCTCATCGATCGAGCCGCCGAGTTGCTCGCTCCCGCCGCGGTACGGGCTCTCGGTCGAAACCCGGCAGGGGGTGAATCGGCGGCATGGGATTCCTGAGCTAAGCCCTGTCGGCCCTTGGACGGGTCTGACCCTATATAACCTGGTGTCTGGTTATCTCCATCGCCGCAAGGATGCGCCTCCCACCAGACGGCTCCGCTCAGTCCTCTTGAGCGGGCAGCTTCCGGGAGGGTGGGAGGCGCATCCTTGCGGCGATGGAGGAACTGTTCCTATTCGCCTATTTGTAACCGGCCGAGGTGTTCTGTCTAGAAGAGCGACCTCAGGAAGACGTACCAGAAGTCGAGCGGATGTCGGCTTACGGGTTGAGCCAGAGGCGTTGGTTTTGGGTGTGGGTATTTTTGAGGTCTTGGAGGATTTTGTTGAGGTCGGGATCGCCGTTGAGGGGGGTCCAGAGGGGGTTGGTGGAGAGCCAGGGGTGGCTTTCGTTGCCCAGGTAGACGGCTTTGCGGAGCCAGGCGAGGGCTTGGTCGCGGTCAGCGGCTACGGCGAAGTAGGTGGCCAGGCGGTAGGCCATGTCGCCGTCGTGGCGGCCCGAGGAAAGGATTTCGTCGGTGATGAGGTCGCGGGCGACGGTGGGGTGGCCGGCAGAGAGGTAGGCGATGGCCAGAGTGGGATAGGCCAGGCGCAGGTGAGGGTCTTCGTCGACGATCTCTTGCAGGGTTTCGATGGCTTGGGTGAACTCCTCGAAACGCACGAGGAGGTAGCCCAGGGACGAGCGCAGGAGGGTGTGGCGGGGCTCCAGGGCCAGGCCTTTGTTGACCTCGTGGAAGGCCGCCTCGGGGTCGCCGCGGTAGACGTGGGTGCGTCCACGCTGGTAGTAGACGGTGGTGGCTACGGCGGGATTGAGTCGCAGGGCCTCCGAGAAGGACTCGAGGGCTTGCGGATAGAGTCCGTCGAGGCGCTGGATGACCCCCGCCACGGTGTGCACCTCGGGATCTTCGGGAGCCTTGTCGAGCAGGTTCTGGACACCCCGGCGGGCCGCCGCCTTCTCGCCCCGCCAGAGGAAAGTGTAGAGGCGGAAGAGGTTGGCTTCAACCAGTTGGGGATCGAGTTCCAGGGCCTGGGCCAGGTGGTCCTGGGCCTTCTTGAGATGCTCGGCATGGACGGCTCCGTTGCGCACCGCCAGCAGGTGGGAGATGCCCAGCGCCGAGTGGACGGGAGCCAGTTGCGGATTGTCTTGCAGGACGCCCTGCAGCATCTGGCGGGCCTGCTTGAGGTCTTTGCCGTGACCTCCGCGCAGGGCGTAGCTGGTGAGGACGGCGCGGGCCTCCAGGTACTCGGCCGGCAGGTCCCTGTCGCGCCTGCGGCGGAGGCCCTGAGCAACGGAGCCATCGTCGTCCGCGGCCGCCGGACGCAGGCCGCTCATGCTGCTGATGGCCGCGTAGATCTCCTCGCTGACCCGGTTCTGGATGGCGGGCGCTTCCCCTCCCGGCAGGCTGATCGAGCCCCCCGAAAGCACCGTTTCGGAGAGGCTGGCGAGCAACTGCCAGTTGAGGCTGAAGCCTTCCTCGCCCAGGCGGTACTTTCCCTGCAGGACGGCCGCCGCACGCAGTTGCTTGCCGGCCTGAGCAGGATTGGCAGGCAGGTGGGGCACCGACATCACCGTGCTGGAAGGACGCACCTGCAGCCAGGGTATGCGCGAGAGGCGGGTGGCGACAGCATCAGCCAAAGCGAATCCCAGAAAGCGGTCTTGAGGCGATTCGCGCGAGGATTGAAAGGGCAGCACGGCCAGAGTATTGGCCGGGATGCGCGGCGATCCGGCACCTAGAAAACGCTCCGCCAGCAGCGAAAAGATGCCGCTGCGCTTGTCCCGTTTGGCCTCCGGCGCAGGCAGGACGGCCGAAGCCTCCCCTGGCACCACCCCTACCTCGTAATGCAGCGACTTCATCACCGTCTTGAGCGCGTCGCGCAGGTCGGCCGCCGTCTTGTAGCGCCCGGACGGCTGCTTGTCCAGCGCCTTCGACACCACCTGCTGAAAATCGGCGGGGAGATCCGGCCTGAAGTCCTCCAGCGGAGGCGCCGCCTTGTATTGGATGGCGCGCGCCACTTGGTTCTGGTCGGCATTGCGAAACCAGAAAGGATGGCTGCCCGTGATCATCTGGTAGAGGATCAGCCCCAACGCGAAGATGTCGGTTTGCTCGCTGGCCTTGAGGGTGACGAACTGCTCGGGCGCCATGTAGTAGAAGGTGCCCATGCGTCCCGAACTGGAGAATCCGCCGCTCTCAGCGACCGAAGCCGCGGGCGGGGAGGTTTCCCGAGCCGCCTTGGCCGTCCCCTCGGTCCGCACGGCCAGGCCGAAATCGAGGATCTTGACCACCCCGTTGTCGGAGATCATCAGGTTGGCCGGCTTGAGGTCGCGGTGAAGAATCCCCAGGCGGTGAGCCGCCGCCAGGCCGTCCGCCGTTTGGATGGCGATGGAGAGCGCCAGGTAGAGGTTGAGAGGACCTTCTGCGATGAGCTGCTCCAGCGTCCGACCCTCCACGAACTGCATGACGATGAAGTCATTGCCCTCGGCTTCCCCCACCTCGTAGACGGGACAAACGTTGGGGTGCTCGATGGCCGAGGCCATGCGCGCTTCACGCAAAAGGCGGGCCCGCCGCTTCTGGTCGGAGGCCGAGCCGCGGTGCAGCTTCTTCAGCACCACCGGACGCATCAGCTTCATATCGAAGGCTGAATAGACCACGCCCGCGCCACCCGCGCCCAGACGGCGCAGGATCTGGTAGTGGTGGACCGTCTTCGACTTCATCGCCTGAAGCGGGCCCTGCGATCAGCCCTCCTCCTCGACGGCGCCCTGGCCCTCGACGGGATCGGGCGACTGGAAGACGGAATCGGGAAGCTGGTCGTAAACGGCGATGTGGCTCAACTCGGCGGAACGGCTTCCGTCGGGACTGCTGCGGCGTCCGGCCAGCATGATGCCGCCGTAGGACTGCCAGTCCGTCCAGTTCCAGACGGTGGCCTCGGGATCCTCGTCTTGGTTGCTTTCCAGGATGTAGGCCCAGCGGTCCATCAGTCCGGTATCGGGGTTCAGATAGGCCCAGTAGCGGTCGCCGGAGGTCAGTCCCACGCCGCTTTCAAAGGTCAACAGTACTTTGTCGTAGGTGGTGCCGTCGACCTCTTCCTGGCCGGCGTAGGCGAGATGGACGCCGGGGTCCTTGAGCTTGTAGGGCATGACCAGCCAGTAGGTGTCGTTGACCCACATGCCGTAAGCGCGCTCCAGCCAGTCTTGGGCCTCTTCGCCCTCCTGCTTCTCGCCGTTGACCCAGGCCTCGCCTTCACGGGTATTGATATTGTGCAGCACCACGAACTCGTCGCCCGAACGGGTCTTGCCTTGCACCCGGTGGCGGCCCGTCCACTTGTCCCAGTAATGGAGCCGGTTGCCGAAGAAGTTAAAGCGGATGTAGCGGGCGTTGTTCCAGGCCTCTTGACCCCCCAGGGCCTCCATCAGCTTGTCGGCCAGGGCCGCGGGATCTTTTTCCGCGTCCTCCTGGCCGAATGCCGCAGGCGCCGACAAGGCCGCCAAAAGAAGCATCAAGAAAAGAGAAATGGCTCGAAATTGAGATGAAAGAAGCATCGTGCATCGACTCCTTTTTGTTCAGCGGTCTGGATGGGAGCTAGCATACCGGAAATCAGACCGATTTCACCAGGTTGCGGTAGGTGGTCATGTGGCGCAGGGCTTCTTTGCGGCGTCCCAGGTCTTCGTAGAGGCGGGAGATGTTGTAGTGGGCGTCGGCGTAGCGGGGTTCGATGGAGAGGAGTTGGCGGTAGGCTTCCAGGGCTTCCTGACGGAGGTCCATGTCTTGCAGGGCCACCGCCAGGTTGAAGGCCGCCGTCACGTCGCGGGGCGAAGCCTTGAGGGCGTTGCGGTAGTGGGCCACGGCTTCGTTGAGGGCTCCCGACTCGTGACGCAGGCGTCCCAGGTTGATATGGGCCTTGAGGTGGAAGGGATTGAGCCGCAAGGCCCGCATGTAGGCCTGGGCGGCCTCGCAGCGGTCGACCTGCTCCAGGTCGCGTCCCGTCTCGAACCAGGAATCGGCGCTGTGGGCCCGTTCATCGCGGCGGGAACGGCGGGCGTTGGCGCGGGCCAGCGGACGGGCTTTCTCGGCCAGTTCCGAGAGGTCGAAATCGAAGACCCGCTGGCCGCAGGAATTGCAGCACTCGTCGCCGTTGCGCACCACCAGCTCTTCGCCTTCCACGTTGATTTGCAGGGTGCTGAGCGAGCGTCCTTCGGGAAGCTGCGTCTTGAAGCGCCGCAGATCGCGGAAGACGCGGCGGGGCGAAAGACGGCTGCACAGCTCGAGGGCCATGCGCATCACCACCAGGTCCTGAAAGGAATAACGGTACTCGGCGCGCGTGCCGCGACGGGGCGAAATCAGTCCCGAATAGACATAGCCTCTGACGGCATAGTCGGGAATGCCCAACAGGCGCCCAACCTGCCGGGTGGTATATCCTCCTGGATAGGGGGCATCGCCGTCCATGGCCCCATATTGTAACAGGCCTTCTCATTTGGCCATGCAAAGACGCCGCAAGCCCCTCTCCAGGCCTGTTTTTTCCGCCGGCGGGCAGGCCGGCACGGCCCCAATCCATGCTCTCAGCTTGTTCCCGTCGGGCCTGCGGCTCTGATAGACTTTCAGGCTATGGCTACACGATCGATGGGCAAGGCGACGGTTTCCTTCGGACTGGTTTCCATTCCGATCAAGATCTTCACCTCTTCGGACAGTTCTTCTTCGGTGTCCTTCAACCTGCTCGACCCCGAGAGCAAGACGCGGCTGCGCCAGCAGTTGATCAACGCCAAAGGCGACGTGGTGGAGCGCAAGGACGCCATCAAGGGCTACGAGTTCGCCAAGGACCAGTACGTGACCTTCACCCAGGAGGAATTGCGGGAACTGGAGGCCCAGGCCAACAAGACCATCGAGATCAGCGAATTCATCCCTGCCAAGGAGATCGATCCCGTCTATTTCGACAAGGCCTACTATCTGAGTCCCGATCAGGGAGGGGAAAGGGCATACGCGCTGCTGGCCAAGGCCCTGCAAAAAAGCGGACGGGTGGCCCTGGCCCGCTACGCCGCCCGCGGCAAGGAATACCTGGTGATGGTGCGCTGCATGGGAGACGGCGCCCTGGTCATGCAGCACCTGCGCTACCAGGAAGAAGTGCGGGCGCTGGACGAGATTCCGCTGCCCCAAGTCGAGGTCAAAGAGCCCGAACTCGATTTGGCCATGCAGCTTATCGACCAGGTCTCTCACGAGGAGTTCCACCCCGAGAACTACCGCGACACCGTCTCTAAGAGGGTGCGCGAGCTGATCGAAAAGAAAGTGGAAGGCGAGGACATCGTGAGCACCGCGGGAGAGGCTCCTCAGGCCCAGATCATCGACCTCATGTCGGCCCTCAAAGCCAGTCTGGGCGGGGACGACAAGGAACGCAAATCAGCCAAGGCGGCTGAGGAGGGGCCTCAAGAAGAAGCCCAAGAGAAGGCCGCCGAGTCGTAGGGCTTATAATCCCACCTGAGCCATGGCCGCCGACGACAAGCTGAAGGAGTATCGAGAGAAGCGCTCGCCCGAGCAGACACCCGAACCTTTCGGGGGCGCCGGACCCGCGGGACGCTTCGTGGTGCAGAAGCACTCGGCCCGAAACCTTCACTACGACCTGCGTTTGGAGTGGGGAGGCGTACTGCTTTCCTGGGCCGTCCCCAAAGGCCCTTCGCCGGACCCCGCCGACAAGCGGGGCGCCTTCCAGACCGAAGACCACCCCCTGGGCTACGCCGACTTCGAAGGCGTCATCCCGGAAGGGAACTACGGGGCCGGCCCCATGATCGTTTGGGATCAGGGCATGTGGACGCCTCTCAACGATCCCGACGAGGGGCTGAGGGAGGGCAAGCTGCATTTCGAACTGAGGGGCTACAAGATGCGGGGCGGATGGGAACTGATCCGTCCCCGGGCCGAGAAGCAAAACGAATGGCTGCTCTTCAAGAAGCGCGACGCCCTGGCCGGCGATCCGCTGCGCGAGTGCTGGACGGAGGAGTCGGTCTTCTCGGCCATCACGGTGGAAGAGCTGGGGCAAGGGCACGAGCGCTCCAAGCCCATCCGTGAGCGCCTGGAAAGCTGGGGCGCCCCCCGCATCGAGGGCGGCCTTCCCAAGCTGGGCGAGATCCCCTTGATGCTGGCAGAACCCGGCGGCCGGCCATTTTCAGACCCTGGCTGGTGCTTCGAGCTCAAGTACGACGGATATCGCCTGCTGGCCTTCAAGGAAGGCACGCGCGGCCGTCTTCAATACCGCAAGGGCTCGGAAGCCACCCGCATCTACCCGGCCGTTTCCCGCATGCTGGGCGGACTGCCCTACTCCTCGCTGGTGGCCGATGGAGAAATCGTGGTGCTGGACGAACAAGCCCGGCCCAGCTTCCAGCGGCTGCAGAAGCGCGCCATGCTCAACCGCAGCGCCGACATCCAGCGGGCTGACCTGGAGCATCCGGCGCTTCTCTATCTCTTCGACCTGCTCATCTTCGAGGACTTCGACCTGCGTCCGCTCACCTACCTGCAGCGCAAGGAGATCCTGGCCATGGTGGTCCCCAAAGCGGGACCGCTGCGCTTTGCCCAGCACATTCCCGAAAAAGGCCGCGAGCTCTTTTCCCACGTGGAAGCCCTGGGTGTGGAGGGATTGATCGCCAAGCGAAGCGAGGCGGCTTACACGGCGGGACGCAGCGGCGATTGGGTCAAGATCCGTGCCGAGCGCCACCAGGACTGCGTGATCGTTTCCATGGTCCACCCCAAGTCGGGCGCCCGCACGGGATTCGCCTCTCTGGAACTGGGAGTCTTTCAGGCCGGCAAGCTCCACTACGCAGGCTCGGTGGGGACCGGCTTCTCGCAAAAGCTCATCGACGAGATCTCGGCCATGCTGGAGCCGCTGCGGCGAAAAGATCCTCCCTGCCAGGGCCAGGTTCCCAAAGTCAAGCGCACCTGGGTCGAACCGCAACTGGTTTGCCGCGTCCGCTACACCGAATGGACGGAAGCCGAAAACCTGCGCCTGCCGGTCTTCGAAAAGCTGCGGCCCGAGGTCAAGCCCGAGGAATGCCTGCGCGAGCACGAGGACGCCCCGGAAGAGCCGCCCTCCGCCCCGCCTTCCGAAGAACGCCGCATCCCTTTCACCAACCGCGAAAAAGTGTTCTGGCCCAAGGACGGCTACAGCAAGGGCGACCTGATCGATTACTACCACTCGGTGGCCCCCTGGCTGATGCCCTACCTGACCGACCGTCCGCTGGTCCTGACCCGTTATCCCGACGGCATCGAAGGCAAGTACTTTTTCCAGAAAAACGCCCCCGACTACCTGCCCGATTGGGTGCGCACCGAGCGCATCTGGAGCCAGCACGCCGAGCGCGAGATCGACCACATTGTCTGCGACAATCCCGAGACGCTGCTCTACCTGGCCAACCTGGGAACCATCCCCCTGCACGTTTGGTCGAGCCGCTTCGCCAATCTGGCCCATCCCGACTGGAGCATCATCGATCTGGATCCCAAGGACGCTCCCTTCGAGGACGTCGTCACCCTGGCCCGCGCCTTCCACGAACTGTGCCAGGAGATCGAACTGCCGGCCTTCTGCAAGACCAGCGGCTCCAGCGGACTGCACGTGCTGGTGCCGCTGGCCGGACTCTGCACCTACAAGCAGTCGCGCGACCTGGCCGAACTGCTGTCGCGGGTGGTGGCGCTGGAGCATGGGGAAATCGCCACCCTCTTCCGCTCATTGGACAAGCGCCAAGGCAAGGTCTACCTCGACACGGGACAGAACGGCCACGGCAAGCTGCTGGTCTCGCCCTTTTCCGTCCGCCCGCTGCCGGCCGCTCCAGTCTCCTGCCCTCTGCGCTGGGAGGAGGTCAAGACGGGACTGAAGCTTTCCGACTATCACATACGCTCCCTCCCCCATCGCCTCAAGGAAGAAGGCGACCCGCTCTCCCCACTGCTGCACAGCCAGCCCGATTTCGGAGAGGTCTTGCAGCGCCTCTCTAGACGTTTGCAGACCAACTGACAGGTAAACGGAGAGGGAGATGGGGCATGAAGGACGTTGATGGGGTTGACCTCTTCGGGAGCGCTCATTTTGTATGATACGGGTGTGGAACTCAC
The DNA here is from genome assembly GCA_035471785.1 of Acidobacteriota bacterium. Classification (NCBI taxonomy): domain Bacteria; kingdom Pseudomonadati; phylum Acidobacteriota; species Acidobacteriota bacterium. The sequence continues at coordinate 24,796 of DATIPQ010000146.1, read as the reverse complement.
GCTTGGAAAGTCTTTATGTACCTAACTCGAATCCATCTTCGCTTCTTCTTGATCCTGCTGGCGCTGTTTTGCCAGTCGCTCCCGGCCCAGGTGCAACCCTGGGAAGGAGAGCCTTTCCAGGCCTCGCCTCAGGAGATCCTGCTGGCCTACAGGCAGTTGAATCCTCCGGCCGATTCCAAGGCCTGGTACCTGCTGCGCTCGTTTTCCACCGCCCTTGACGAAGAAGGCCGCATCACGAGAAGCGAGCACGAGGTTTACGCAGTCCTCGAACAGAGTGCGGTGGACGTCTTCTCGGTCGTGGAGACGGGCTACCAGCCCTGGCACCAGAAGACTCCCACCATCCGGGCACGCGTCATCACTCCCGACGGAGTTGAGAGGCAGCTCGATCCGTCCACCATCGCCGACACCCCGGCTCATGAAAACAGCTCCCAGATCTTCAATGACTCCAGAGTGTTGCGGGCGCCCCTGCCGGGCGTGGCGCCGGGTTCTATCGTGGAAGTCCTGACCGAGGTCGCGGAGTCGCGTCCGGCTTTTGCTCAGGGAACCCAGCGCTCCATCCACCTTCACGCCTACCATCCGGTCAGGCGGGCCCGGGCGGAGATCAGCTATCCCAAACAGGTCCCGCTGCGCTACCGCCTGTATCAGTTTCCCCAGTTGAAAGACGAACGGCAGGAGGGAGAGGACCGCACCCGTCTCCTCTTCGAGGCCGAGAGCCTGGACCCCGTCGAGTATCCCGAACCCTATCTCCCGCCCGAGCACTCCCGCTACCCGGTCATCGTCTTCTCGACGGGCCAATCCTGGCACGATCTGGCCCGCTCCTATCATCAGATCATTGAAAAGCAAATCGCCGACCTGCCGTCCCATTCTTTGCTCGAGCAAGCGGCGGCTTCCGATCAGCGCCAACTGATCGAACAGATCCGCCAGGCCGTCTCCGCCAAGGTCCGTTACACGGGCATCGAGTTCGGAGAGTCCTCCATCGTCCCCTGGACGCCGCGTGAGACCGTGGAACGGCAGTACGGGGACTGCAAGGATCAGGCCACTCTGCTGGTGTCGGAGCTTCGCCGCCACCAGATCCCGGCCTGGGTGGCCTTGCTGCGCACGGGACCGGACTTCGACGTGGTGCCCGAGTTGCCGGGCCTGGGACGTTTCGATCACGCCATCGTCTACGTAGGAGGCGAAGCCGACCTGTGGATCGACCCCACCGACCCCTTTTCCCGCGCTGGACACCTCCCGCCGCCGGACGAAGGGCGCTGGGCCCTGATCGCCTCGCCCGAAAGCGATGACCTGGTGAAGACACCCGCCTCCTCGGGCGACGACAACCGTGAGGAAATCTTCCTCGAATACCATCTCAGCGATCTGGGCAAAGGGCGGGCCAGGGAGGTCACCGTCTACCGCGGCAGCCGGGAAAGTGAAATGCGCCGACTGATGGACGACTACTCGGCCGAGGAAGAGCGCGAGATGCTGGAAAGCTATGGCGAAAGCGCATTCGCTTCCCAGGACCTCAGCTACCAGTTCAGCGACCCGCGCGATTTTTCCCAGCCCTTCCGCCTGCAGCTCGAGATGGCCCAGGCGGGCACTATCGTAACCTCCCGCCAAGACGCGGCGGTGTCGATCGGATTGTCCGAACTTTACGACCATCTCCCCATGAGCTTGAGACGCATCGGAGATGACGAAAAAGAGGAGGGGCGCCAAGACGAGTTGGTTTTGCATCCTCCTGTTTCGGCGGAGGTCCGGATCACCGTCCACATCCCGCCGGGGTTCGAACCGGCTGAACTGCCTGCCACCTTGGATGAGCAATGGGGCGAAGCGGCCTCCTTCCGCCGCTCTTTCAGTCTCGACGGCGAGCAGACGCTGACGGGCCAGGTGGCCTTGCGCCTGCACAAGCGGCGTCTCTCGCCCGAGGACGTGGCCGAGTTCCGTAAGGGCTTCCAGGAGATGGAGGACCAACTGCTCCTGCAATTCCATCAGCGGGGCGAAACGCTGCTGGCGGGAGGAGAAGTTAAAGAAGCCCTGGCCGAGTTTCGGAGCCTGATCGAGGCCCAGCCCGACAACGGGCTCCACCGCGCCCGCGTCGCCAACGCCCTCATCACAGTTGGGCTGGGAGATGCAGCACGCCGCGAAATCGCCGAGGCGGTCGAGCTTTCCCCCGACGTCGCCCACGTTCACGCCATCCGTTCCACCGTCTTCCAGCACGACCTTGTGGGGCGACACATGACGGGACAATTCGATTTGGCACAGGCTCTGGATGGAGCCCGCGAGGCGGCCCGGCTGGCCCCTGACGACGCCAATCTCACCGTCATGGAGCCCATTCTGATGAGCTACAACGAGCAGGGGGTGCAGTTCGGAGAGGGCGTGGACGCCCGGGCTTTTCTAGAGGCGAGCCTGGCCTGGAAAGAAGAGTTCGACAACAGCACTCTCGACGGCAACATCTACATCGGACACCTGATGACGGGCCGCTTTGAAGAGCTGAGAGATCTCCTGGAAGGCGACGATTCGCTGCTTGGTCGATCCTATTGGCTGACGGCGCTGGCCAAGATCGAAGGCGTCCCCGCCGCCGCCGCCAAGGCGCAGCGCGTCCTGCCCAACAGCGAGGAAAGGCAGCAGGTCTTTCACACCGCAGCCAACCGCCTGCTGCTCATACGTTCCTATCCTGAGGCAGCGGAAATGTACCGCATCCTTGCCACCGCCTCGGCGGAGCCGGCAAGCGTGCTGGGCCTGGTACAGGGGTTGCGCCGCACGGAGCGCGGCGAGGACATGGCGCTGCCGCCGCAAGAGCCTGAGTCAGTGATCAAAAAGCTCATCCTGGCCAGCCGCAGAGATCAGCTCGAGCAGGATGTGGCAGCTCAACTGATATCGCCTTCTTCCAGGGAGCTCGAAACAGCCATCAAAGGCACGACTGACACCTTCCGGCAAGTGATCCAGTCGATGGCCAAGCAGATGCAGACGCTGCCCCAGGTTGCAGCCGACTTCGTGGTCTCCTTCGCCCAATTCGCCAGGCGGGGGGATCCCGAGATCGGTTTCCGCCTCCAGAATCTGACGGCAGCTCAGGGCTCACAGGGCACCATCTGCGTCAGCCGCTACCAGGACACCTACATGATCGTGTTGGGAACTGACCCGATCAACGCCATGGGCCGGGAAGCCCTTTACCGCCTCCAACAAGGGGAATTCGAAGTGGCCAAGCAATGGTTGAAGTGGGCCCTGGAGGAGCTCCCCAAAGACTCTAAGGTCCGATCGCTGGTCGAGGATGAGGACGATCTCGACAGGCGTCAGGCCAGAGCCTTGGCCTTGGCCCTCGCGGCCGGAGATCCGCCTCTTCCCTCCGAATGGGTGCTGGAAGGCTTGCAGGAACTGTTGCGTGAAGACGCCTGGACGCCGCAGCAGAGGAACGTCCTGTCGCGATACGCGACGGCGCAGTTGGCGGTGCTCGAGCGCTGGCAGGAAGTTCTCGATTCCTTTTCCGAGGACGCCTACTCGGGAGACGAGGAAGATCAGGGACGCCGGGTCAAAGTGGCGGCTCTGAGGGCTCTGGGCCGCTTTGAAGAGGGTCACGCCCTGATCGAGGAGGCGCTCCAGGCCGATCCCCGCGATGCCGATCTCCTGCGCATCTCCGCCACTCTCTACATGCATGAGGGCAAGTTCGAGGAGGCGCTGCGCATCCACCGTCAGATCATCGAAAGAGGCGATGCCGTGGCCGGCGACTTCAACAACCTGGCCTGGCTCAAGCTGGTGCAGGGAGAGGTGGATCAAGAGGCTTTGAACTGGGGTCAACGAGCGGTCCAGGGCGGCGGAAACTACGCCTCCCTGCACACCTTGGCCTCCCTCTACGCCGACCAGGGTGCGGTCAGCGAGGCTCACAGCCTGCTGCTTCAAGCCCGCGACAAGGATTTTCTCAGGGACCTGGCGCCCAGTGATTGGTTCGTTCTGGGACAGATCGCCGAACACCTCGACCTGCCCCAGGTGGCGCGAGACTACTATTCCAAAGTCGAGCAGGAGGACGAGATTTCGGCCGTTTCGACCTATCGGTTGGCCCAGCGCCGCCTTCAAGCGCTGTCGACGGAATGAGGCTTAGCCGTCGACGGCTTCCTGCCAGGACCTCTCAAGCTGCCGGGAGGTGACCTCGGATGTCACGGCGGCTTTCCCGATGCGGTCGAGAACGACGAAGTGAAGACGTCCCGAAACCCGCTTTTTGTCGCGCTGCATGGCCTCGCGCAAGGTCTTGAAGGAGATGTCGTCGACGGCGGGACGGGGACCGATGCGGTCAACGGTTTCCAGCACGCGGGCGCAGGAGCCTGAGTCGATGCGGCCCAACTCGCGGGAAAGGACGGCAGCGGCTTTGAGGCCGTAACCCACGGCTTCTCCGTGAGTCAGACGCCGGTACTGAGTGGCGGACTCCAGGGCGTGCCCGAAGGTATGGCCCAGGTTGAGGATGCGCCGCAAGTCACCTTCGCGTTCGTCCTGCGAACACACCTCGGCCTTGATCTGGCAGCTTCGGGCAACAGCTTGCTGCAGGGGCTCGCTTTCAAGGGCCAGAAGGGCATCCAGCCGGTCGGCGAAGAAGTCGAAGAAGCCTTGATCGCGGATCAAGCCGTACTTGATGACTTCATAGAGTCCCGAGCGGAGATCGCGCCGGGGCAGGGTCTTCAGCGTGAGCGGATCGATCAGCACCAGACGGGGCTGGTGAAAGGCTCCGATGAGATTCTTGCCCAGGGGATGGTTGACGCCGGTCTTGCCCCCCACCGAACTGTCCACCTGCGCCAGCAGCGTGGTGGGAACGTGCACATAGTCGATTCCGCGCAGATAGCTGGCGGCGGCGAATCCGGCGATGTCGCCGGTCACCCCGCCTCCCATGGCCAGCACCAGCGAGCCCCGGTCGGCCCGCTCTTCGATCAGGCGAGTCCAGATGAGCTGGCAGGTTTCCAGGCTCTTGTGAGTTTCTCCCTCCGGGATGAGAATGGTGCTGAGCTGGAAGCGGTCACTCAATCCTTTCTTCAAGGCCCCTGCGTAGAGTTCCTCGACCCTTGAGTTGGTGACCAGAAACAGGCTTGGCGGCCGGATGCCGGCCCTCTCCAAGGCCTGCCCCGCCTGCTCCAGCAGCCCTTCCCCGATAAGGATGCGGTAGCTGCGCTCTCCCAACTCGACGCCGACTTCGTGCATATCGCGACTCAACCTTTGGCCAGCATCCCTTCCAGGGTGGTGCTGGCGCTGGCGTAGAGCTTCTTGGGAATGCGTCCCGCCTTGAAGGCCAGGCGTCCGGCTTCCACCGCCAGACGCATGGCGCGGGCCATGGAAAGCGGATCCTGGGCGCCGGCAATGCCGGTGTTCATGAGCACTCCGTCGACTCCCAGCTCCATGGCCAGGGTGGCGTCGGAGGCGGTTCCTACTCCCGCGTCCACGATGACGGGTACGCCCGCCTGCTCCAGAATAATGCGGATATTGTTGGGATTCTGGATCCCCATGCCCGACCCGATGGGCGCCCCCAGGGGCATCACCGCCGCCGCTCCCAGGTCTTCCAGCTTGCGGCAAACCACCGGATCGTCGTTGGTGTAGGGGAGCACGACGAAATCTTCCTTGACCAGGATCTCGGTAGCCTTGAGCAACTCTTCGTTGTCGGGGAAGAGCGTCTTTTCGTCGCCGATCACCTCGAGCTTAACCCAGTTGGAGAGTCCCGCCTCGCGTCCCAGCCGGGCATAGCGGACGGCCTCTTCGGCGCTGTAGCAACCGGCGGTGTTGGGCAGAATAAGCATTCTCTCGCGGTCGATGAAGTCGAGCAGCGAACGGCCCGTTCCCATCTTCAGATCGACGCGGCGCACCGCTACCGTCACAACCTGCGATCCGCTGGCCTCATGGGCCCGGCGCATGATTTCAAAATTCTCGTACTTGCCCGTCCCCACGAAGAGACGGGAACTGAACTCGCGTCCCGCGATGATCAATGGATCTTGAGACATCTTCGATGATTCCTCTCCGCCGCCCACAAAATGGACGATCTCCACCACGTCGCCGTCCTTGAGCAGACAGCCTTCCCATTCCCTGCGGCGTACGATGCGGCGGTTGACCTCGGCCGCCACCTGTCCCGGCTGCAAGCCCAATTCCTTGACCAGGCCTTGCAACGTCTTTCCGGCCGGCAGTGCCCGAGGTTCCCCGTTGACTTCGATTTGGATGTGTTGTGCCATGACTTCTCGTCACACCCTTTCACACCCATTGTGCGAAATCGGCGGCCTGCGATTCAACCCCGCACTCTGCTAAGATCGGCCCTGATGGACAAGATCAGCAAACTCCGGCGGTTCATCGAGAAAAAGCCCGAGGACCCTTTTCCGCGCTACGGCCTGGCCATGGAATACAAACGCCTTGAACGCAACGCGGAGGCCATCGAGGCCTTCGGCGACCTGCTCGAGCGCTTTCCGGACTATACCGCGGCCTACTACCACTACGCTGGAACCCTGGTCCGCGCGGGACGGCAAGAAGAGGCCTTGCAGACCTACCGCCGGGGGATGGAAGTCGCCGACGCCAATGGCGATGCCCACGCCAAGGAAGAGCTGGAAGCGGCCATGAACGAGATCGCCGATGAGTAACCGATCACTCCCTCCGGCCCGGCCCCGCCCTGGCTGGAGCCGGCGGACGTTCATGCTAGGATACGGTGTATGGCGCCTGGACCGATCATCAGCAAGAGTGGCCCCCTGCGGCGCCTGGGATACGCCCTGGTGGCCTCGTCCCTCGTGCTTATGCTGGCACTGCCCATGATCCCCTTCATCAAGCGCGAGCGGGTCGGACCTTACGCCTTTTTCGCCATTGTGGGAGGGGCCGGGATGATCGCCGCCAACTGGATGCTGCGCCAGTTGTCCCTGATGCGCCTCAGCGACAAGAAAGCCTACTGCATGAACTGCGGATGGTACGGAGAGGCCGAAGAGGCAGCCCGTTTCGAGGCCTGTCCCGAGTGCGAGAAGACCGATCACTTCCAGATCATGAACCGCTGAGAGATATGAACTACGGCATCGTTCTCGACCTGGCCTTTACCGACCATGCCGTGCCCCCGGGTCATCCCGAGCGTCCCGACCGCATCCGCTCCATCGTCAACTCCCTGCAAAGCTGGCCCCGCCTCGAGGAATTGAAGCGCATCGATCCGCGCCCGGCGCGGGAAGAATGGATCGAGGCGGTGCACGGCGCCAGCCACCTGGCCCGAATCAGCGGGACCCAGGGGCGTTCCCACGTGCAGCTTGATCCCGACACTCACACCGGTCCCCATTCCTACGAAGTGGCCCTGCTGGCGGCGGGCAGCGCGGTCGATTTGACCGAGCGGCTCCTGCAGGGCCGAATCGACTGCGGATTCGTGCTGGCGCGCCCGCCGGGACATCACGCCGAAAGCGCCCGGGCCATGGGATTCTGCCTCTTCAACAACGTTGCCGTGGCGGCTCAATGGGCGCTGCGCCAAGAGGGACTGGAGCGGGTGGCCGTGGTCGATTTCGACGTCCACCACGGTAACGGAACCCAGGAAATCTTCTACTCGCGTTCCGACGTCCTCTACATCTCCACCCATCAACACCCGCTTTACCCCGGGACCGGAGCCTTCCAGGAACGGGGCCGAGGCCAGGGACAGGGCTACACCCTGAACTTCCCCATGCCGGCGGGCTGCGGCAACGATTTCTACCTGAGCCTCTTCGACGACCTGCTCATCCCTCAACTCCTCAACTACCGGCCCGACTTGATCCTGGTTTCAGCCGGCTTCGACGCCCACGCCTCCGATCCGCTGGCCGGAATGAAGGTAGACGAGGCAGGATTCGCCCAGATGTGCGTCCGCCTCAACCAGGCCTCGCGCCGGGCCTGCAAAGGCCGCATCCTCTACTTTTTGGAGGGCGGATACGATCTCCAGGCTTTGGCCTCCAGCGTCCGCGCCAGCATCGGGGCCACCCTGGATGAAAGCGGGCTTTTGGCCGCCGATCCGCCCGAGGGATACGCCGGGTACGCCTCGCGCGCCCGCCGCGAGTTGGGACTCTAGTCCAGTTCGATTTTCGAGTGGCGAAGTGCGAACTAGCGCTCGCCCCACTTCAGTTTGTCTCTGAGGACGTCGAAAAAGGTCTTGTCGCCGGGCTGGAGGAGGTCGATGTGCCTGTGCGAGCGCGTGCACACGATCTCGGCGCCCGGAGTCAGTTCCACACCCACTTGGCCGTCAACGGTCAACATGACGTCATCACCCTCCTTCAGGGTGACGCTGATGGCGCGGTCGGAGGGCGCCACGATGGGACGGTTGGTGAGAGTGTGAGGGCAGATGGGAGTGACGATGAAGGCTTCCAGCTCAGGATAGAGGATAGGGCCGCCTGCCGAGAGCGAGTAGGCGGTCGAGCCGGTGGGGGTGGAGATGATCAGCCCGTCGGCCAGGTACTCGGTGATGGGATCGTCGTCCAGAGCGACGTGCATGCTGATGATGCGTGCCAGGGTCCCTTTGTTGACAACGACGTCGTTGAGGGCGTGATAGACCTTGGGTTCGTCGCCCCCGTTGTTGTAGACAGCGGCGCGCAGCAGAGTGCGCCGATCGAGGTAGTAGTCGCGGGCCAGCACTCTCTCCAGAGCCGGGTAGAGTTCCTCGGGCCGTACGCTGGTGAGGAATCCCAAGGATCCCATGTTGACGCCCAGAATGGGGGTGCCCGAACCGCTCACGCTGCGGGCGGCGGAAAGCATGGTGCCGTCGCCCCCGAAGACCACGATGAAGTCGGACTGCTCGACCAACTGCTCACGAGCGAAGCCTTCAATGTCGTGGAATCCGTAGGCTTCCACCAGGTCGCGGTCGACAAGCGGGGTGCAATGACGATCGCCTAACCAGCCCAGGATGGCTTGCAGACGTTCAGCGAAATCGGTTCGGTGACGTTTGGCGACGATGCCGACTTTCATCGCTTTTTCGTTGTGCCACGGGGGGTCAGACATCGGTTCCAGTGGGGCGCATCTTCTCGAAGAATGCATCCCGGCAATCAGCGGAGCAAAAGTAGAGCTGCTCCCCTTGAGAGCGCGCCGTTATGGCGAGGTTTTGGGCTACGTGCATGCCGCACTGGGGATCGCGGACCATCTTTCCGCTAATGGTGCGGACGCGGTCGGGATCGTGTCGCTTTGCCCGCCCTGAAGCCCGTCGTCGCTTTGAGCGGTTTGCCCGGCCTCCCAGCAACTTGTCCAACACCAGCCGCGCCAAAAGCAAGCCGGCCAGAAAGAGGAGAAGATAGCGAATCAGCGAGGTCATGACTAGGAGCTTCCGTCCTCGGCGCGTCCACGAATACGCTCGATATTCTGGCGTACTTGTTCCAGCCCCGGATAGTCGGGATTAGCTTGAACCAATTTCTCCCAGACGGCCAGGGCCTCCTGATCGCGGCCCATGGATTCCAGGACCACTCCCAGGTTCTGCAGGGTCTGGGGATGGGTGGCGTTGATCTGCAGCGATAGGCGCAGTTGCTGGACGGCCTTTTGGGGCTGGCCCAAGTAATAGTAAGACGTTCCCAAATCGGTTGAGACGTTGACGTTTCCGGGTTCCAGCGCCAACGCTTCCTCGTACCAGGCCGCCGCCTGGTCGAACCGTTTCAGATCGTAGAAGGCATTGCCCATGGCCACCCGCACCTCGGCGTCCTGGGGATTGGCCGCGGCGCGTTCTTGCAGCTTGCGCATCAACTCCATCAACTGCGCCGAAGGATGACCTTCAGGCAAACCGGAGTCCTGCTGGGAACCACCCCTTGCTTGCGTTTCCTGCAGAACGAACTGGTCCTGCAGCGAAACCGCCTGGGCCACCATGAATCCCAGAATAAAGCCGATCGCCGTTCCCACGGCGGCAAAGGCGAACTGCTTGTTTTTCATCGTCAGCATGGTATCATAACGGCCGCTGGAAACGGGATTCCGCGCCCCCTATTCGCTCTCTGCAGGAGAAGGCGAACGCGGACTCTCATGGCTAGATCTGCGGTGAAATGAATATGTACCGAGGACAGGATATCGGTAGCCGCGACAGGCTGATTCAGCGCTGCCTGCAGGCGATCCGCGAACGAAGCGCAGAAGCCCTCAAACAACTGCTCCCCCACATCGCCATCTTCCGCCCGAGCGAATTGAAGGATCCTCTCCAGGAATGGCTCAAGACGGGAACTCTTCGTCACAAAGAGGTGGCCGCAATAGCACTGGGCAGCCTGGAGGATCCCTCTGTGATCGGCCCCCTGCGCCAGTCTCTGGAGTCGGAGGATCGACGCAGGGGACGCGGCTACGAGGCTTTTCTGGCGGCGGTCATACTGGCTCTGGGCGAAGTGGGACACGGAGACGCCGTACCGGTTCTGCTGGAGTTGTACCGCTGCGAACACGACCGGCATCTGCAGGTGCAGCGGCGCCAGCTTGTTCTGCTGGCCTTGGGAAGCTTGGCCCACCAGGGCAGCAAGAGAGCCGAAACGGAACTGCATGAACTGCTGGAGAAGGGCGACGACCTGGAACGCATCGACGCCCTGCAGGAACTGGCCGGCGCCTATTGGAGCCGGCCTCAAGAGGTCCCCAAAGCCTTTATCGAACAACTGGGCCGCTTGGCCGACCGCTTCCCGGAAGAGGAAGAGATCGGTAAAGCCGCCTTGATCGCTTTGCAGGGTTTGGCCGAGGTCGGCTGCAAGCAAGCCGAAGAGTACTTCGGCGCCCAGACCGCCTGAAGCTTGGGGCCGCGTCAGCCTATCCCAGCGATTCCAGAATGGCCTTGGCCGTCGCCGCGTCCGGGGAATCGGGCTCCAATTCGATGTACTTCTTGAGGTACTGCTTGCACTCGTCCATCTTGCCCAGGTTCAAAAGCACGAGACCCAACTGATAGTTGGCCTGAGGATGATCGGGATTGTGTTGAATGGCCTGCTGCAGCGCTTCGGCGGCTTCGGCGTTCTGCCCGGAATTGATGAAGCCCACCGCCATGTTGTAGTAGCTGTCGGCGGCAGCCGTGGGATCGCTGGCGGCAGCCAGTCCAGCAGCCTTCTCGTATTGGGCTTTGGCTTTGTCGGACTGGCCCATCCTGGCGTAAACACCGCCGAGATTCTGGTGAAAGGTAGCCTCGCCGGGCTTGAGCGCGATGGCCTTTTCGTAGGCCTTGACCGCCTCTTCGTATTCTTCCAGACGAGCGTGCGTCTGCCCCAGGTTGCCCCACACGTTGGGTTCGTCGGGAGCGGACTCGGCCGCCACCAGGAACTGCTCCTTGGCCGACTCGTAATCGCCCGCGTTAAAAGCGTCGATTCCGCCTTGGAAGGCGTTGCTCAGCTTCTCCGCACGCTCCTTGGCCTTTTCCCGTTCTTCTTTGATCCTGGCGATTTCTTCCTCGGTCATGTCGAAGCTCATCTGGCGCTGGGCACCCTTGTCCATGGTGATCTCAACGCCTTCGCCTCCCCGGTCCAGCTTGGGGCGGACGCCTTGAACGAAACCGCCCGTGTAGCCCTCCTTGGTAGCGATGATTCGGTAGATGCCCTGGAGATTGACGCCGATGTGAATGAACTCGCCCTTGTCGTTGGTCTTGATCTTGTATTCGCGGTTGACGTCCATCCCCTGAATGCGTACTTCAGCGTCGGGAATGCCGTTGCCCTCACTATCCATGACCTTGCCCTTGATGATGCCGCTCTGAGCCTGCAAAGCGCCGAAGAACAGGGGCGCAAGCATCAGGACCAGTACTGCTGCGATGCCTTTAGCTTTCATCTTGCTCACCCTTCCAACCCATGAAACTCTAGTCAAATTCCGCCCCGGCCGCGACTCGTTTTCCGAGGCTTGCACTATGTCTATGATGAAATTCGTCGGCAGAAGTTTTCAAGATCTGCAATGTTATCCGTGAGGGGGCATTTTGGCAAGCTTTCCAGAAAGGTCCGGCCATAGCGCCGAGTGCGCAAGCGGGAATCGAAAACCGCCAGGATACCGCGGTCGAGGCGGGAGCGGATAAGCCTTCCCAGACCCTGTTTGAGGGTGATGACGGCCTGGGGGACGCTGTAGCTGTTGAAAGGGTCGAGGCCCTCTTCCTTGAGGTAATTGAGGCGGGCCGCCACCACCGGCTCGCTGGGGACCTGAAAAGGCAGCTTGTCGATCAGCACCGCCCGCAGCGCATCTCCCCTCACGTCAACTCCCTGCCAGAAGCTGGTGGTGGCAAAGAGCACGGCGCCGGAAGTCTGCTTGAAACGCTCGAGAAGCAGGGTCTTGGGCGCCTCGCCCTGCTTGAAGCAGGGGAAGGGCAGCTCGTCCGCCAGCAGGCCGTGGAGCCGGTTCATCTGCTGGAAGCTGGTGAAGAGCAGGAAAGCCGCGCCGCCGGTAGCCCGCAAAATACGCTCGGCCTCCTCAGCCAGCCGCTCGGCATAACGGGGAGAACGCGGCTCGGGAAAGGCTTGGGGGACGTAGAGCATGGCCTGGCTTGGGTAGTCGAATTCGCTGGGGACCTGCAACTCGGCGGGATCGGGAACGCCCAGGCGGGAGCGGATGAAGTCGAAACTGTGGTCGACGGCCAGAGTGGCCGAAGTGAGCACCGCGCTGTCCACCTTCTGGAAGAGGTGTTGCTGCAGCAGCGAGGCGATGCGGATGGGCGTGCATCCGATGTAGATTCCGCGTCCGCGCCGCTCGAACCAGTAGACGAACTCCGAACTGCGTTCTTCGAAGATGGTGGAAAGCGCCTCCATCATCTGGTCGATGCGCCGCAGCAAGGCGGCCCCCTCGTCGGGCTGCTGGGGCAAGGCCGTGAGGCGGTTGCCCAGCATCAGCAGGGCCTCGTAGAAGTCCCTGAAGGGCTCGGCCAGCGGCTCCCGCAGATCGACCTGTCCCAGGCGCCGGTCGTGAAAGAAGTTGAGGCTGTGACGGCCTTCCTGGGCGGGAAGCGCGGCCAAGAGATTGAGCCCCTTGTCCACGGCGCGCTGGATGCGTTTCACCTCCCGGGGACGGCGCCCGAAGACGGCCAGCAGGTCGCGTCCCAGTTCCTGCACCTGAAAACTGCTGAGGCGGCGCCCGAAATGATCGGCGGCAATGTCTTCCAATTCGTGAGCTTCATCCAGGATGACGGTGCCGAAATCGGGAAGGATCTGGCCGATCTCGTCGCTTTGCAGAGCCACGTTGGCAAAGAAGAGGGCGTGGTTGACGACGATGAGATCAGACTCCAGGGCCTTCTGGCGCATGCGGGTGACGAAGCAGTCTTCGAAGTGGCTGCATTTGCTGCCGATACAAGTCTCGCTGCGGGCGTCCAGCGCCTTCCACAGGGGATCGTCGTCGCCCAGCCAGTCCAGTTCGGCGCGGTCCCCCGTCTGGCTGCGCCCGGCCCATTCGTTGAGCAGGGCCCGCAGGCGCTTGCCGGCCTTGAGCAGCGATCCCTGGCGCGACCACTCGCCCAGTTTCTTCAGGCACAGGTAATTGGCGCGCCCCTTCATGCAGCAGGCGGCCAGATCAGGAGCCAGATGTTCGCGGATGAAAGGAATATCCTTGAAGAAGACCTGTTCTTGCAGGTTCTTGGTGGCCGTCGAGACCACCACGCGCTTTTGACTGAAAAGAGCCGGAATAAGATAGGCCAGAGTCTTTCCGGTGCCGGTGCCCGCCTCGACGCAGAGATGGTTGCGGTAGCGGATGGCGTCAAGCACCGCCTGGGCCATCTTCAGTTGGCCGGGACGATACTCGTAGTCGGGCAGACGCGACTCGAGAAGGCCGCCGGGGGCGAAGATCTCGTGCAGAGACACGTCTTCGATCGGCACTTTAGCCGACACTGGATTGCAAGGCCTCCAGGCGCTGTCTGTAGAGCGGGAAATCGGCCGTGAAGCGGCGGATCTCCTCGCGCACCCGGCCGTGCACCGACGCATCGTCGATGTTGTCCAGGACGCGGGCGATCCAGGCGCCCACTTTCTCCATTTCGGCTTCCTTCATGCCCCGGGTGGTGAGGGCCGGCGTGCCTATGCGGACTCCGCTGGCCACCAGAGGGGGATTGGTGTCAAAGGGGATCCCGTTCTTATTGACGGTAATGCCGGCGGCTTCAAGGGTCTCCTCGGCCTGCTTGCCGGTAATGCCCTTGCCGAAGACGTCGACCAGGAAGAGATGGTTGTCGGTGCCGCCGGAAACGATGCGGTAGCCGCATCCAGAGAGGGTCCGGGCCAGGGCGCGGGCGTTTCTGACCACCTGACGCTGGTATTCCCTGAACTCCTCGCCGGCCGCTTGCTTGAAACACACGGCCTTGGCGGCGATGACGTGAACCAGGGGACCTCCCTGAATGCCCGGCATAACGATCTTGTCGATCTGCTTGGCATGCTCCTGCTTGCACAGAATGAGTCCGCTGCGGGGGCCCCGCAGAGTCTTGTGGGTGGTGGTGGTGACGAAGTCGCTGTGCGGGACGGGCGAAGGATGGACCCCGGCCGCCACTAGCCCGGCGATGTGGGCGATGTCGCACATCAGGTAGGCGCCCACCTCCCTGGCTACCTCTCCGAAGCGCTGGAAATCGATGACGCGGGAATAGGCGCTGGCCCCGGCGATGATCAGCCGAGGCTTCTCGCGGCGGGCGATCTCCTCCAACTCGTCATAGTCGAGCAGTTCATCGTCCTGGCCCACGCCGTAGGCGCTCACCCGGTAGAGCTTGCCGGAAAAATTGAGGGGATGACCGTGGGTCAAGTGCCCGCCGTGAGAAAGGTTCATGCCCAGAATCTTGTCGCCAGGCTGGAGCATGGCCATGCACACCGCCAGATTGGCCGAACTGCCGCAGTGCGGCTGAACGTTGGCGTGCTCGGCGCCGAAGAGTTCCTTGGCCCGATCACGGGCCAGATTCTCCACCACGTCGACATACTCGCAACCGCCGTAGTAGCGGCGTCCGGGATAGCCCTCGGCATACTTGTTGGTAAAGACCGACCCGGTGGCCTGCAACACCGCCTCGCTGGTGAAGTTCTCAGAGGCGATCAACTCCAGAGTTTCACCCTGGCGGCGCGTTTCGTTGGCGATGGCCTGGGCGATCTCCGGATCAACCTGTTTCAAGGCTCGATTCATAGCCGTCCTCCTGCCACCGATCTTATCGGAACCCCGCCGCCAGGGTCAACGCGGCAGGCGAGCCAAAACAACGAACCTGAGGGCCTTGACAGAGGCATTATAATACGCCGTATGAAAAGCGCGCAGGCGTCCGCCACTTTAACTCTGGGACAGTTCGAGCAGGAGGTGCTGATGGCAGTCTATCGCCGGGCCGGCGACGCCTATTCGGTCACCGTCAAGGAGGAGCTGCGCGAACTGGTGGGCAAAAACCCGGCGCTGGGGACCATTTCGGTCACGCTCTCGCGCCTGGAAAAGCGCGGACTGCTGGCCTCGCGTCTGGAAGACGGCAGCCAACAGCGACTCGGACGCCCGCGGCGGCTCTTCCGTCTCACGTCGCTGGGAGCACGGGCCCTCAACCAGGTCCATCAGCTTCACCAGCGGCTGTGGGACGGCATCGAACAAGTCGGCCTCAAGGGCCGTGGGGAGAAAGCTTGAAGGGCCGTCCGCCGTCAAGCAGGTCTTCCCCGCGCCTGGGCCCCTTTCTGCTGGCCAGGGCGGTCCCGGCGATCCGGCGACTTTTGCGGCCGTCTCGCTGCTCCCCGCAGCGGTGGCATTGCTGGCGGCTTACCTTCCGGCCCGCCGCGCCTCCCCGGCTCGATCCCATCCGTACTGCGCAGCGAATGAGAGGCCGACCCGGCCCGGCTCCTGCTATACTGAGCGACTTCGAATCTGCCAAGAGGAGTCATCATGAGCCGCCGGCGCCTACTGATCACCAGCGCACTGCCCTACGCCAACGGAGACATCCATCTGGGATATCTGCTGGAGGCGGTGCAGACCGACATCTACGCCCGCTTCCAACGCATGCTGGGCAACGACGCCGTCTACGTCTGCGCCTCCGACGCCCACGGATCGCCAATCGAACTCAAGGCGCGCGAGCTGGGCAAAAAGCCCTCTCAGATCGCCGCCCACTACCAGCGCCGACATTTCAGCGATCTGAAGGACTTCAACATCAGTTTCGACGCCTATCACACCACCGACTCCGAGGAAACGCGCCGTCACCTCTACGCCATCTACGAGGAGGCCAAGAGCAAAGGGCTGATCTACAAAAAGGACGTAGAGGGCCTTTATTCGCCTGAGGATGAGCGCTTCCTGCCCGACCGCTGGGTGCGCGGGACCTGCCCGGTGTGCAAGTCGGAAGACCAGTACGGCGATTCCTGCGAGAAGTGCAACAGCACCTATCGCCCCACCGACCTCATCGATCCCCGCTCGGCCATCAGCGGCGGACGGGTGGAGACGCGCACTTCCGAGCATGTCTTTTATAAGCTCTCCCAGACTCAAGACTTCCTGGAGGAGTGGGTCAACCGTCCTGAAAGCATGCCCTCGACTACTCGTGCCTTCGTGCGCGAGTGGCTTCAGGAAGGGCTCAACGACTGGGACATCAGCCGCGACGCCCCCTATTTCGGCTTTTCCATCCCAGGCGAGGATGACAAGTATTTCTACGTGTGGCTGGACGCTCCCGTGGGCTACATCGGCGCTACCGAAGTCTACGCCTCCAAGGCGGGGCGCTCTGCCGACGAGTTCTGGAAGGACGACAGCTCGCAGGTCGTCCACGTGATCGGCAAGGACATCGTCTACTTCCATTGCCTGTTCTGGCCTTCGGTGCTCAAGACGGGCGGCTACACTGTTCCTCACCGCGTGCAGGTGCACGGATTCCTGACCGTCAACGGGCAGAAGATGAGCAAGAGCCGGGGGACCTTCATCAACGCCCGGGTCTACTTGAACCATCTCGATCCGGAGTACTTGCGCTTCTTCTTGGCCAGCAAGCTGCGCCCCGAGCCCAGCGACCTCGACTTGAACATCGGAAGCTGGGAAGACCCCTCCGACCCGGAATCGCTGGACGCCTCCAAGTCTGAACTGGCCGAGCGGGTCAACTCGGAGTTCGTCAACAACCTGGCAAACTTCTCCAGCCGGGTCATCCAGTTCCTCAACAAGCGCCTCGACAGCCGTCTGGGGCCGCTGCCTGAGGAAGCGGCGGAGGCTTGCCGGCGTTTGCAGCAGCATTTCAAGCCCAAGATCGGCGAGGCTTACGAACGATTCGACTCGGCGGCGGCCCTGCGCCTGATCAACGAACTGGCCCTGGAGGCCAACCGCTACTTCCAGGAGCAGGCTCCCTGGAAGCTGATCAAAGAAGATGAAGAAAAAGCCCGCGCCGTCTGCACCATGGGAGCCAACTACGTCAAGGCTCTGACGGGATTCCTCAAGCCGGTGGTGCCCGTCTACGCCGAGAAGGTGGAAAAGGCTTTGGACATCGGCCCCATCGGCTGGGAAGACATCGCCTACGACTTGAGCGAGCGCAAGGTGGGGACTTTCGAGACCCTGGTCACCCGCATCGATCCCGAGGCCGTCAAGGCCATGGTCCTGGAAAGCCGCGAGCGCGCCCGGGCTTCCGACGGCGGGGCGGACGGCGAGAGCGAAGATAGAAAGGCCCTCGACCCTCCTCTCAAGCCCGAGATCACCATCGACGACTTCCTGAAAATCGATCTGAGGGTGGCCCGGGTGCTCAAAGCCGAGCAGGTGGAAGGCGCCGACAAACTCCTCAGGCTGACCATCGACGTGGGAGAGTCCGAGCCGCGCGCCATCTTCGCCGGCATCAAGAAGCACTACCAGCCCGCCCAACTGGAAGGCAGGCGCATCATCGTGGTGGCCAACCTCAGGCCTCGCAAGATGCGTTTCGGCCTCAGCCAGGGCATGCTCCTGGCCGCCAGCGACGGCGACGACGTCCTGCTGTTGGGAGTCGACGACGATGCATCCGCGGGCAGCAGCGTGGGCTGAATATGAAGCCGCTACCTTCGCCTGCTGCTGCGGCGGAGGCAACTACCACGAGTGGCTCTAGGGCCACTAGGTGGCCAACAAGTTCACACACGGGTCAAGTTTCAGCGACCGCGCTGAAGGGCTAATTGCTCTCGGCGGTATGAGGCTGCTCGCTACATCCTTGCCGCGGCCCGCCCAGCTAGCGGGAGGGCCGCCCCACCAATTGGCTTTCCAGTCTGGGGGCTTGTTCTTTCAGCGCCGGGTGAAGTAAGCTGGAAAGCCATGCTCGCCTGGATTCCCGTATCTCTGCGCACGCTGACGGCCGTGGCGCTGCCGCTGGCCGGGGCCTTCCTCTTGCTGATGGCTTCTCATGAGGAGCGCCCGCTTTGGGAGTCGGCCGACGGGGGCTACGTGGGCCGTCAGGAATGCGCCCGCTGCCATAAGAGCAACGGAAGCGACCACTTCGCCAGCAACCACGCTAAGACCTGGCGTCCGGCCTCGGCTCTGGACGAGGTTTCCACCCTGCCCCAGAGCACCACGGAAGGCCCCCTCCGCTACCGCGTGGAAAAGCGCCAGGGGCGCTGGCATTTCGTGACGCAACTGCCGGGACGCCCCGCCCAGGCGGTTCCCGTCCATTCCGTGGTGGGCGGCGAGCGCTTCGGGCTCAGCCTGATCCTGCTGGCCAGTGAAATCGAGGGCCGGGCTCTGCCCCGTCCCACCCTGGTGGAAGCCCGCTACATGCTGGAAGCGGGCACCTGGCGCCTCAAGAAGTCGCCCGGACTCTTCGCGGGGCAACCCAGCAGCTACGACGCGGCCCTGGGACGAGTCCTCAACCGCGACTTCGCCGAGAAGTGCCTCAACTGCCACACCGGTCCCGTGACCCCCGAACTGGCCCGCCAGGGGGGGCCCCATCCCGTCTTCGGAGACGTGGGCGTGACCTGCGAGCGCTGCCACGGGCCAGGGCAGGCCCACGTGGAGGCCGCCGAGGCCAAGGCCGCCGACCTCGAGATCCTGCATCCCGGCAAGCTCTCCAACCCCAAGCTGATGGAGCTCTGCTCGCAGTGCCACAACGGCTTCTTTTCGCTGGTGCAGCCGCGTCCCGAAGACGTGCTCATCTCCAACCAAGTGACCGCCCTGGCCAACTCCGACTGCTACATCCAAAGCAACGCCGGACTCAGTTGCCTGGACTGCCACAATCCTCATGAGAACGCCGCCAAAGGAGATCCCATCTACGTAAGGACCTGCCTGCGCTGCCACACCCAGGCCCGGCCCGAGGCCGTCTTGTGCCCCGTCAATTCCAGCGACGGATGCATCGGATGCCACATGCCCGAAGACGTCCAGCAAGACAACTTCCATCTCACCGATCACTGGATCCGGGTGGTCCGGCGATGAGGCCCGCGGCTCCGGCAAGGCGACGCTTGGCAATGGCCGCGGCGCTGGCGGCAATCCTTCTCGCGCCCGTCCTGACCGGCCTGCCGCTGGAGGCCGTACCCCTGGAGGACCTGAAGAGAGTCTATCTGCGAATGCTGGTGGCCGATTCCCCCGCCGTGGTTGAGGAGGCCCTGCAACTGTTGCAGCAGGGGCAGCCCTTCAGCCAAGTGGCCCGCCGTCTTTCCAGCGACGCCACCGCTGCCGAGGGCGGTTATCTGGGGGCCATGAGACTGGCCCAGATGAACGAGACCTTCCGCCGCCACGCCCAGGACCTGGAGCCCGGATCGCACAGCCGGCCCTTCCGCCTGGGTCGCGAGACCATCATCCTCTACCGCATGCCCGAAGGCTTCCGCGACCAAGCCATCGAACTGAGCGAAGAGGCTGATGCGAAAATGGAGGAGGGCCGCCTGGAAGAAGCCATCGAGACCTATCGCCAGGCCATCGAACTCAATCCCGAGTTCATCCACGGCTACTTCAAGCTGGGCGTTGCACTGGGCAAGGCGGGCCGGCCGCGGGAAGAGATCGACAGCTACCTGAAGGCCATCGAGATCGAACCCCAGTATCACCAGGCCTACTACAATCTGGGGGCCGCGCTGCAGGGGCTGGGCGAGCACCGGGCCGCCATCTCCGCCTTCCAGCGAGCTCTCCAGGTCGATCCCAACCGAGCCTATTGCTACGTCAACATGTCGGGCGCCTACCAGGCCCTCGGGGAGTTTCCGCAGGCCATCCAGGCGGCCCGACAAGCCATTGACATAAATCCGCTGCTGCCCGTGGCGCACTTTAACCTGGGGGTGGCCTACGGCCAGCGAGAGCCGGCCAAGGCTCTGGAAGCCTTCCAAATGGCGGCCACGCTCGATCCCGGCAATCCCCGCTTCCTGCACTCCCAGGCCATCGCCCTGGCCCACCTGGGGCGCCTCGAGGAAGCCCGCACCATCCTGCAGGATCTGCTGCGCCGGAATCCCTCCATGGAGGCGGCGCGCAGCGCCTTGCAGGAACTCGATTCCCTGGGCCGGCAGGCGCAGCGGGAGGAACCAGCCGAGGCTCCCGCGCAAGCCCCCGAGTCCGCCGAAACGTTGGCGGAGAGGGCCCGCAATGCCCTGCTGGAAGGGGATTTCCAGAGCGCGCTCGACTACTACGACCGGGCCGTGCGCATCAATCCCGCCTCCCGCGAGCTTCAGTTCCAGCGGGCCTGGACGCTGGTGGCGCTGGGCAAGGTGCTGCAGGGCCAAGGCCAATGGGAAAACGCCTGGAAAGCCTGGGAAAGGTCCCTTCAGCATTATGCCGATTTCGTTCCCGCCCTGACGGCCATGGCCCACGCCTCCACCGTGCAGGGACGCTTTACCCTGGCCGATGAATTGCTGGCACGGGCCCGGCGGCTGGAACCCGACAACCCTGAAATCGCCATTCTGGCCTCCCGCCTGGCCTATGAGCGCCGGGACCTGGAGGAATCGTTTCAGCACTTGCAGGCCATCGACCTGGCTTCCCTGCAGGGACCGCAGCAACTCAAGCTGCTGGAACAGCTCCTCTACCTGGACCTGGACGAACAAGCGCTGGCCCTCTTTCGCTCGCTGCGGCTGCCGGCCCCGCAAATGCTGGAGGCCGTCAATCACCTGGTCAAGTTCAGCCTCTTCGAGGAAGCCGAGAAATGGCTGAAAGCCAATCCGTCGCCCTACGGGCAAGCGCTGCTGGGCAAGCTCTACTCGGAGCAACTGCGCTTCCAGGAAGCCGAGGCCGTGCTCTCCGCGCTGGCCGCCGCGGATCCTCAAGCCTGGTCGGCCCACTACTTCCTGGGCCAGGTCCACCTCAACGCCGGTCGAGCGGCGGAGGCTATTGAAAGCTTCAAAAGAGCGCTCAAGCTGCAGCCCGACAACGTCAACGTCCTGCTGCTGCTGGGGCAGGCCGCCGCCCAAGCCGGCCAAATCGCCGAGTCCAAGCAATGGCTGCGGCGGGGGCTGGAGCTTTCGCCCGACTCCTACCAATTGCACTTCGAGATGGGCTCCCTGCTGCTCGAGGAGGGAGACACCCAAGCAGCCGAAGCGCATCTGCTCAAAGTGCTGCAATCAGAGCCCGACCACATCCGCACCCACTACCTGATGGGCCGGCTCTGCCAACAAAAGGGCCAGCCCCTCCAGGCCCGCGAGTACCTGCAGCGCTTCGAGGACTTGAAAAAGCAACTGGACGCGGGCCGCCAGAGGCTCTTGGACCAACAAAACGCCCTCAAAGGACGCAAACTGATCCCATGAGAGCCCCCCTTGCCGCGATTTTACTGCTCGGGGCGGCCATGGCGCTCCCCCATTTCCGGATCCAACCCGCCGACGTCCAGGACGCTCTGCGTTTGGTGCGCGAGAAGCAGTTCAGCCAGGCCGAAGAGATCTTTCTTCGCTTGCAGGAGGAAGGCCGTCTGGAGAAGCAGCACCTGGAGGAGGCCGCAGAGGCTTCGCGCCAACTCAGTCACTGGGAACGGGTCATCGGATTTTATCAGGCCTTTCCGCTCGACATCCCGCAGCGCGTGAAACTCTACGAGGCCTACCTGCGGGCCGGGCGCCAGGAGGAGGCGCGCCGCCAGTTGCTGGACCTGCGCCGCGACCGCCCGTCCGACGAGCGCTTCGTTCACCTGCTGGCCTTTCTCCACTTGAACCGGGGCCAGGCTCAAGAGGCGTCCGCCATCTACCGGGAATTCCTGCAAGAGAACCCGCAGGCTTTCCAGAGCCACATCAACCGCGCCTTGGTCCTCTTCAGCCTGCAACGCACCGACGAAGCCCTGAAGCATCTCGAGGTCGCCTTTGCGCATGGCGGGCAGGAGGCCAACCTCTACTTCTACCGTCAACTTGCCGGCAACATGCAGGGCATGGAAGAACCGCAACTCGCCCAACTGGCAGAGGACGTGCGTCAGGCCTCGGGATTGCCTCCTCTGGGCGCGCGCGGGCATCTTTTGCTGGCCCGCGAATTCAGCCGCCTCAACAGGTATCCGCCAGCCATCGAGGGCTACCGGCGCTACCTGCAGGAGCACCCTCAGGACAACGAGGTGCGCCTCGATCTGGCCCGGCTGCACTTTCTCCAAGGCGACAGCGGCCAAGCTCTGCAGATTTTGCAGCCGCTGATCCGTCAGGAGGGCACGGAGGGAAACAAGGCCCGCCTCTTCGCCGCCGAGTTGGCCGTCAAGGAAGAAGACTACCAAGCCGCCGCGGCTCACCTCCAGTCGCTGCCTTCAGAGTTTCGCGAGCGGGGCCTCTACCTGTACCTCTCGGCCCGGGTGGCGATGAACCGGGGCGAGATCGATCAGGCCCGCGACCTGCTGGAGTCGGTCACCCGCCGCCATCCCGAGATCACCGAGGCCTTTCTGCACCTGGGCCGGCTCTACATGCGCCAGGGCCGACGCGAGGAAGGACGGCGTCTTCTGCAAGAGTTCCAACGCCGCAAACCCTGACCGCCGGCGTTGAAACGATTCGCCTGAAGGGCGATTCAGCTCCAGAATGTCCGATTTTTTGGACGCACCGGGCAGAATGCATCCAATTTTCTGGATAAAATGATATGCCATGCACCCTCAGCAAGTAGCTAAAAGAGCCCGCAAACACTGGCAAACCTGATCTTCCCGGAAGTCCCTTGGCAAAGGTGGTACGAGAATTGCTGAAAGAGCGCCATCGTTCTCAGTTAGGGTCTAAAGAGCATGACCCAGTGCTTTGGGACGTTGCTCGCTAACTTCGCTAGGGTTGCTTTGAACGTTCAAGGTGGGTTTCCTTCTCGGGGTGCGCGGCAGCGGTTTTCTACCGCCCGGCCCCAGGCTTGCCCTCCAGAACGCCTAGTCTGCCTCAATTCGTTTCATCCAATTTCAGGAGGTTCGATGAAGAAGTCTCTTGTGCTTCTGTGTTTGTTTCTGGTGGGACTGATCGGCTCCACGGCCTTGGCCCAGACTCCCACGGGCACCGTTGACGGTACGGTGCGCGACGAGTCGGGCGCCGTGATTCCGGGCGCCGAGATCCTGCTCACCAACAAGCAGACCAACGCCAAGCGGACGGCCATCACCGATGACGAGGGCCGCTTCCGCATCACCAACGTGCCTTCGGGCCAATACCACTGCGAAGCCAAGCTGACCGGCTTCAAAACGACCAGCGCCGAGTTCAAGCTGGACGTGGCCGGACTGCAGACGCTCAACTTCAACATGCAAGTCGGAGACATTACCGAAACCGTCGAAGTCTCCGGAGCCGTGCAGAAGGTCAACACCGAGGAAGGCACGCTTTCCAGCGTGGTCAGCGGCCGCCAGGTGGAGGACCTTCCCCTCAACGGACGCAACGTCTTCCAACTGGCCCTGCTGCAGCCCGGCGTCACCGCCGGCATCAACGACGGCATCGGCGGCCAGTCCGACATCAACGCCAGCGGCAACCGCACCCGCGGCAACAACTTCTCGCTGGACGGGGTTTCCAACAACGATCCCATCACCGGCGGAGCCACCTCGGTTACGCCCAACCTCGACTCGGTTCAGGAGTTCCGCATCCAGAACAACAACTTCTCGGCCGAGTTCGGACGCAACAACGGCGCCGTGGTCAATGTGGTCACCAAGTCGGGGACCAACGAGTTCCATGGCACCGCCTACTGGTTCCACCGCAACAATTCCATCGACGCCCGCGAATACTTCGACGGCGAAGACACGGCGCCCTTGCGCCAGCACCAGGCCGGATTCACCATCGGCGGACCGGTGATCAGGGACAAGACCTTTTTCTTCGGCGCCTTCGAAGGCATCCGCACCTTCTCGGGCGAGTCCACCCAGGGCCGCTTCGAGACGCCCGAGCTGCGCCAACTGGTGCAGCAGCAGGCGCCCAATTCGCTGGCCGCCCAATTCTTCCAGGCCTTTCCCGGCCCCACGCCGACTGCTGACTTCGATGACGTGGGATCGATTTCGGGCGACTTTCAGGCGGCGGGCCCCTTGGATGGCATTCCGGATGTGGGAACGGCCAACTTCTTCTCACCCAACGATGCCAGGAGCTACCAGTACAACGTGCGCCTCGATCACGAGGTGACCGACAACAACAAGCTCTTCTTCCGCTATATCTGGCAGACCTCGGAGACGCCTTCCAACAACATCCGCGCGGCGGAGTTGGGCAACGACTTCGACGGCCATTTCGCCAACGGCGTGATTTCCGACACCCACATCTTCTCCCCCACCGTGGTCAACGAGATCCGCTACGGCTACAACCGCACACGAACCGACTTCAACACGCCCCGTTTCGACATCACCGACTTCAACATCTTCAACTTCGCGGGCGGCGACGGCATTACGGGCTTCGGTGCCTACGGCGGAACGCCTCAGTTTTTCACGGCCGAGGAATACCACCTGGTCGACGTGGTCTCCATCAACGTGGGCGATCACGGCATCAAGACCGGCTTCGAGTACCGCTGGAACCAGGACGACAGCGACTTCCAGTTCCTGACCCGCGGCTACGTAGCCTTCGCCGGCGTGTTCGACTTCATCTCCGAACTGCCTTCCGAGGTTTCGGCCCGCGTCGATCCGCGGGTGGAAGGCCAACTGCCGCTGGTGGGAACGCCTCACAACTTCCGCCAGAGCGAGTGGGCTTTCTTCATCCAGGACGACTGGAAGGTGTCGGACCGCCTGACCCTCAACCTG